>CP009417.1:0-301535 GCA_000818095.1 Jeotgalibacillus malaysiensis | reverse complement strand
AACATATGAGAAACCTTCTATCAAACTTGCAGATGGGACAACGTTCTCTGGTGGCGTCATTCGAATCGACCCATCAAAAGGTGTCTATTTGCACACAAATGACACACATCATTCTCGTGGGATTAAAGCAGTCAGCATTGATTCACGTACAGGTGGTATCCGAGTAACACGTGACACGATGGATGCGATTGTTTCTGTATCAGCAGACCCAGATGAGAGTCTTTCTGCTCGAAACATCACAACAGGTATCTCCGGTGGGGGAGTTACTACCATTGTGTTCTTCTATCAGAATGGTCGTCAGCTCAACTTAAACGATAAAACCGATTATGCAAAAATCGCAAGTTCAACTTCCAATTTTTGGATTAGCTGGATTAGTGAACCTCGTTAATGAAAAGAACCCAAATTGGGTTCTTTTTTTATATTCATATAGCGAGTAGTTGTAAGTGTCTGAAAAATCAGATATAAGATAAAAACGATATTTTCTAGAAGAAAGAAGGTGCAAATGTCTCTCATTGAATACGGTGGAGAATCAAAATGAACGAAGCAATTTGCTTCAAATCGACGTGTTTAAGAGACTAAGAAAAATAATAAAACAGATGAAAATGTAATGAATCAAGCAAGGATTGTCGCAGTTCAAATGGTAAAAAAGATGAAAAATATGGATAATTTATTCCACGCTAATGTTAATAAGTGCGGAATAAGGACAATGTGAGAAGAGGTGGAAGGAGATGAAAATTTATAAAAAAATCAGTTTAATTATGTTAGGGATGTTGCTCGTTTTAGGAGTTTTAACGGGACTACCAACAAAAAGTGAAGCGGCACCGTCTCCGATTACGAATGCACGCACACACTACAATACGTATGGAGAGCAAATCAAATATTTCTCTGATGGAACAATACGGTATGCGGAGAGATATACGACCGGTGAATATCAGGTTATGACCCGTGTCATGGGATATCGAGTCACGATGACGGTCGGAGGTGCAAGTACATCTGTAGATTATTCAGGTGGATACAGTACCGCTCCTTTCAATGTGAGAACAAATGGGTTCCGTACTATTGAAGCTCAGTATTCTGGATATGAGTACGTTGTATATGTGTTTGATTTTGACCAGCTTGTTGCAAACGCCCGGGCGAAAAACGCTACTGTTGCCAGTCGATTGGCTTCGGGGGACTATGATGTTCAATTCGAATTCGATGGCATTTCGGAGATTTATTTGGACAAGGCTGATGGCAACCGTCGTATCTTCGGTCCTAAATATACAAAAGCAGACACCCAGCAAATGTTCCGGGATTACAATGCTCAGAACCATCTATCTAAAAACGATTCATGGGGAAGCCATCATGATATCGATATCAATATTTTAGATTGGAACTATGACATTCGATTTACGGTTTCAAAATCAGAATTGCCAACCGTTGACTATGTCAACAAAGGTATTTCGTTTCCAAATGGAGGCGGTTACAATTCAAGTGGTTCTACTTACTATGTGAACCTCAATAAAAAAGTGAAAATCAATACGCAATATCGAGGAAACAACGTTGACCTTGTCACTCAGCCATTATTAGTTGGAGATTTGCAAGGCTCAGCGAATGCCGTTGATGATTTCATTGCGACATGGAATCATGGAAGCGGAACCTTCTCGCTGAACACAAGTGGAAATGTTACTTGGCATGGTGGCGACAGTTCTGGTAAAAGAAGACCGAATGCAGACACCACAAGTTCTGCAAACTACGTTTTCGAATTCGATAGAGAAGGGGGGACATGGTACGTTCAATCAGAAGCTCGAAACGAAGTCAATGTTTACGAGGGAGGAGACGTGGCGGATTATCGTCATTTATATACGCTCTACCCTGATGGAACAGCTCCAACAATTGGAGGACGATTGCCTGCTACCTGGAGAAACACAGATGGAACGTTCTCTGCCGTTGTCCAAGACCCAGGCTCGGGTATTAAGAATATTAAATACTATCGTGGTTCGACCTTAATTCAAGAAGTGTCACCATCATCCCGGGATACAGCTTATACGCTAAACAGCCAGACGGCAACGAGCAGTCAAACATACCGGGCAATTATGACGGATAATGTCGGGAATACAACGACAGCAGATTGGGAAATCAATATCGATAAAATTGACCCAACCTTGAGTGCGACTGCATCACCGTCTGGCTGGACAAATGGAAATGTCAGCATTTCCTACAGTGCGAGCGATACTGGGGGAAGTGGATTTGATTATATTCGTCTTCCAAATGGAACGACGACGACTTCGAGTTCAGGGAGCTATACGGCTACAAGCTCAGGAACCTACTCCTTTACAGCCTATGATAATGCAGGAAATACCACAACCAAAACTGTAACGGCAAACATTGATAAAACTGACCCGACAGCAAACTTGAGTCAAACGCCGACCAGCTGGACAAACGGAAACGTAACACTGAATTTAACCTCGATTTCAGATTCGGGTGGCTCTGGATTTGATTATGTGAGACTTCCGAATGGTACCATTCATTCCTCGACATCAAACGTCTCTCAGAGTGTGTCAACGAATGGGACGTACACGTTTACCCTTTATGATAATGCCGGGAACGACAAGAGCCTTTCGATTACAGTATCAAATATCGATAAGGTAGCCCCAACGGGAACACTTACACAATCTCCTTCTGGAAGCAGTGTATTATTAACGCTTTCCTCTATTACAGATGTTGGAAGTGGCGTTCGTTCTGTTGAACTTCCGAATGGTACGATTCAATCCGGTACATCCAACAAAACGTATTCCGTGACATCAAACGGAACGTACACCTTTACCATTGAGGATAATGCCGGAAATACAACAAATCGTTCCATCACGGTTACATCGATTGATGGGATTGCCCCAACCGCAAGTCTGAGCCAGACACCGACGAGCTGGACAAACGGAAATGTTACGCTTAACTTGACCTCAATTTCCGACACAGGCGGTTCGGGACTTGCAAGCGTAAGACTTCCAAACGGAACGGTACAGACGAGCTTTGAGAATAAAGCATATGTTGTCACATCAAACGGCTCCTATTCTTTTGTGATTTCGGATAATGCTGGGAATAAGACAACAAAGTCTATCACCGTGACCAATATTGATAAAACAGCTCCAAGCTTCTCGCTTTCTCAAAACCCGACGTCGTGGACGAATGGTACAGTTACGCTTAATGTAACTTCGATTTCAGATACAGGTGGTTCAGGTATTCAATCGTTACGTTTGCCAAATGGAAACACCGTGAATCCTGGAACAAGCTATACCTATCCGGTTACAGCAAATGGCACGTACAGCTTCGGACTTGAAGATGATGCCGGAAACATGACAACCCGCTCCATTACAGTTTCCAATATTGACAAAGCGGCTCCTTCTGGAACGCTTAGCCAAACACCGACTTCTTGGACAAATGGGAATGTGACACTGAACCTCTCTGGAGTGTCGGATACGGGTGGTTCAGGATTCAAGCATGTCGTACTGCCAAACGGCACGGTCTCAACAAATTCTAGTGCGAGTCAAGTCGTATCCACAAATGGTACGTATGAGTTTGATATTGTGGATAATGCAGGGAATACCACAACCCGCTCGATTACGGTTTCGAATATCGATAAAACAGCTCCGTCCTTAAACAATCCAACCCAAACACCAACGACATGGACGAATAATAGCGTTACAGTCAATGTGTCGGGTGCAACCGATACAGGTGGTTCAGGATTTAAGCATATTGTCTTACCAAATGGGACAATCACGACTGCAACATCCGCATCGCAAGTCGTAACGGCGAACGGTACCTATACGTTCAAAGCAGTCGATAATGCAGGCAATGAAACATCAAAATCGATTACGGTCGGAAACATTGATAAGATTGTTCCAACATCAAATAACCCAACACAAACGCCAACGGCTCCAACAAACGGGAATGTCACCATTTCTTTAAGTGGAGCGACGGATACAGGTGGTTCAGGGTTCAAGCATATTGAATTGCCAAACGGAACAGTCGTCACGACAACCTCTGCTTCTCAAATCGTAACAGATAACGGTTCCTATACGTTTGAAATTCATGATAATGCCGGGAATATTTCGACCAAGACCATTGTTGTTACAAATATCTACAAGGCGAAGCCAAGTGGAGACATTGTTCAAACTCCGACATCATGGACGAACGGTACCGTGACGCTAAATCTCAATAATATTTGGCACAACGGAACAGGCGTAAAACGTATCCTTTTGCCGAATGGAGTGGTGGCGAGTTCTACTTCGTCAGCATCTTACGGTGTAACAGCTAATGGAACGTACACGTTCACGATTGAAGATAATGTAGGGAATGTCACGCTGGAGAATATTACGGTGACAAATATCGAGAAGATTGCTCCTACGGGAACACTGACTCAGACACCAACGGCATGGACGAATGGAAATGTCACGTTGAATCTGACCGGAGTTGCCGACACGGGCGGAAGTGGTCTTAAATCTATCAAGTTGCCAAACGGTACAATTGTAACCGGCACATCTGCTTCCCAAGCTGTCACATCCAACGGAACATACACTTTCGAGATGCATGACCATGCAGGAAACATCGGTACACGGAGTATTACCGTATCAAATATTGAAAAAGTAGCTCCAACAGCGACACTTACGCAAAGTCCAACTACTCCAACCAACGGAAACGTTACCTTGACGTTATCCGCCATTGCAGATACAGGTGGCTCTGGACTGAAATCAGTGACGCTTCCAAATGGAACGACTGAAACGACTTTCTCGAATAAATCAGTTGTGGTTTCGACAAACGGCACGTATTCCTTCGTGATTGAAGACCATGCCGGAAACGAATCAACTCGCTCCATTACCGTATCGAATATTGATAAAGTTGCCCCTACTGGAACGCTAAATCAAAATACGACGGCATGGACGAACGGAAATGTCACCTTGAATTTGACCGGTGTGGCAGATACAGGTGGTTCGGGTCTTAAACAGATTACTCTTCCAAATGGTACGGTAGTGACCGGGACATCCGCTTCTCAGGCAGTTTCTGCTAACGGCACATACGTGTTTAGAATAGAAGATAATGCGGGGAACGAGACGAGTAAGTCAATTGTTGTGACGAATATTGATAAATCGAATCCTACAGCAATTCTGTCTCAAACACCAACGACCTGGACAAACGGAAACGTTACCTTAAACCTAACAGGCGTGTCGGACACAGGTGGTAGTGGCGTAAAACACATCGAATTACCGAACGGCAATACCGTTACCACACCAACTGCATCGCATGTCGTCACAGCAAACGGGACATATACGTTTGAAATCCAGGACAATGCAGGGAATGTTACGACTCGTTCTATTACGGTCTCAAATATTGACAAATCCGCTCCAACAGGAACCGTGGCACAAACTCCGACAACGTGGACAAATGGAAATGTCACCTTGAATTTGACAGGAGTATCAGACACTGGGGGTAGCGGCGTAAAACAGCTTGAACTGCCGAATGGCAATATCGTTACCACACCAACTGCATCGCATGTCGTCACAGCAAACGGGACATATACGTTTGAAATCCAGGACAATGCAGGGAATGTTACGACTCGTTCTATTACGGTAGCCAATATTGACAAAACTTCTCCAACAGGAACACTTAGTCAAAACCCAAGTACTCCAACGAATGGAAACGTCACCTTAACAATCGTGGCGGATACAGATGGTGGTGGCTCAGGGTTCAAACACATCAAGCGACCGGATGGTGTAATGGTTTCGAATACAACGACTTCTCAAGTGGTGACCACAAACGGAAGTTATGTCTTTGAAATCCATGACCACGCAGGAAATATCACGTTGAAAACCATTAATGTGACGAACATTGATAAATCGGCTCCGACTGGAACCATTTCTCAAACACCTTTGACGTGGACAAATCAAACAGTGACCATCAATCTAACAGGTGTTTCTGATTCAGGCGGTTCGGGACTCAAGCATATCAAAAAACCAGATGGTGCCATCGTAACCGGAACATCTGCTTCACATATTGTGACAGCTAACGGTACGTACACATTTGAGATTCTAGATTATGCAGGGAACACGACCTCTCGCTCGATTACGGTGTCGAATATTGAGAAAGTGGCACCAACAGCCACATTGACACAGGCTCCAACGACCTGGACAAATGGAAGTGTCACACTGACGCTCTCTTCTATTGGCGATACCGGAGGCTCTGCTCTTAAATCGGTGACGTATCCGGATGGAACAGTGGAAACAACATTCACGAATAAGAGCTATGTGGTAGCATCAAACGGAACCTATTCGTTCAAAGTGGAAGATAACGCAGGGAACGAAACAGTGAAAACCATTTCGGTCACAAATATTGACAAAACCGCTCCAACAGCCAATGCGATTGTGGCAACGCCAACATCTTGGACGAACGGAGACGTCATCTTGTCTCTGACAGGAGCCGCAGATACAGGTGGTTCGGGTCTTAAACACATTATCCTTCCAAACGGAAGCATCGTGACCGGAAGCAGTGCAACGCAAAATGTTTCAGCGAATGGAACGTATGTGTTTAAAATTCTTGATACTGCTGGCAACGAGACGGTGAAGTCAATCTCGGTAAATAATATTGACAAGGCTTTACCGACAGCTACACTTTCACAGACGCCAACCACTTGGACAAATGGCAATGTGACGTTGAACCTTTCCAATGTGGCAGATACAGGAGGAAGCGGATTGAAGTCTATCAAACTTCCAAATGGAAAAGTGGAAACGACGATTGGCAACAAATCGTTTGTTGTGACATCGAACGGCTCTTATTCGTTTGAAATTGAGGATATCGCTGGAAACGTCACACAGAAGACATTGAATGTGACGAACATTGATAAAGTCAATCCGTCAGGAAGTGTTTCTACGATTGCTGGCACAACACAATTGACGCTTCGTTTTGTTGGAGCGGACGATAGTAGTGGGGTAGACTTCATTATTCTTCCAAATGGAGTCCAGGTGTCGGCTTTAACAGGTGATTATTCCGTAACGGCTCCTGGTCTATATATGGCAACCATTGTAGATAGAGCAGGAAACAGAAAGGATGTAAGCATTCGTATTGAATCTCCTTCCATCACGATTGCTCGTGAAAAGAATGGATGGACAAACGTATCCGGTTACAATCTGACCGCAAGTGGCTCGCCACGATACGGGTCAAGTTTGAAACTTCAAAGCCCATTTACGGGTGGAGCCTGGATGAGTCAAAATACTCTTTCTGCACGAATCACGAAGAATGGCACGTATACGTTCAATGTGAATGACGGTGGAATTCCAGGAACAGCAACCATTGTTATCGATAACTTTGACCGTGCTCTTCCAATAGTCAATATTCAAGAGAAATCAAGAACAGAGACATCGGTAGACGTAAACATCAAAGTGGAAGATATCGGAGATACAAAATAGGAGGGCGATGCCCTCTTATTTTTTTGGCTATTTTTGTATAAGGTAAGAAAAAAGAGTTGAGGCAGGTGGTTAGGAATGAAAAAGATATGGAAGAGAAAAATGATTTTAACAGGACTTATAGGAATTTTAACGGTTCCGTTCGTCACACCATATGAACGGGTAAATGCTGAAATGAGCACCGTGGATAAAAACAGGATGCTTGGAGCTACATCAAGAGATTGGCAGTCTACAAGCCTAAGAGAATGGCTGAATAGTGAGAGTGTGAGTGTTGATTATACGGCACTGCCTCCATCCTATAAAGATGAACCAGGATTTTTATCTTCACAGAACTTTTCTAATAATGAAAGAGAGGGAATCGCTGTTACTCGGCACGGACATGGATGGCAGTATTCTCTTGGCGGGAATACAAATGATACGCTCTATTATTCACAGAGAAGTCTTGCTCACAATGATTATGTATCAAATGACAAAGTCTTTATCTTGCACTATACGGATTTGGTTAACTATATCGAAAAAAATAACTTACTCATGGATAGATACAAGAAAAACTATTCAACGTATATGCAATCACAGACGAACAAGCGTGATAAATATGATTATCTCGTAAACAGTGGCTATTACAACTCAGGTTATGCGAACGTATCGGTTCAATATACAAGTGCTTTGAGGCAGGTCAATGCCCGTGACAAGCAGGATATTGTCCCAGCACTTTCTTTAAAGCCTAGCTACACGTTTTCAAATGGGAAGAAAGCAAATGCGTTGCTTGTAGGAGAGGTTGTGACTTTTGGAACATATAACGGAGAGCCGATTGAATGGGAAGTGATTAACAAATCAGATGCCGGATATCCACTTCTTTGGTCAACCAAGATTTTGACGACGAAAGAGTATGACAAGGATGGAGATATTAACCCGTCAACATCTAGTTATATCAATTATCCTTCCTATGATGTGGATATTTACGCAGGTAACGGACAGGCGAAGTCGAGAGAAACCCAACAGGCGATAGATTCAACGACTACCATTTCATTCTTGAATGAGAGTGTGTTGACAACGCCTACCAATGACACATCGATTACCTTACAAATCAAGGCGACGGATTCCAAGTATGGGATTCGAAAAATGATTTTACCGGATGGAAATGTGGTCGCAGGGGGAGAAGCAAGTTGGACATTCAGCAATAATGGGGAATATGATATTTTCGTTGAAAATGGTCAGGGTGTTTTGAGCGTCAAGCACTTCATTACAAAAGCGATTAACACACCGGCAGTTGTCAACATCACTACCAATAAGGACGAAAGTTCAAAATGGACGAATAAGCCTGTCACGGTTAATATTTCAGCCTCTAATAACGGGGTATACAATTTGCTGTTGAGAGGAAACCGTGAAATGGGCTATTCTTCTGCTTCTACTGGAACCTTCCCAGCGTGGATGCCATTAGGTGGAAAGAGACTGCACATTAAAGGAACCGTTCGGAATGCTCTTTCAGAAGCGGAGTTTTCACAAGTAGACCCCAATGCAAAGGTACGGATTCGTGGAAATTACACCCGATATACGAGCTCACAACGAGGAATGACGTATCCTGTCCTGAAAGAGTTCTCTCTTAAAGAACTCTATGAAAAGAAGGAAATCGAAGTAGATGAGGTCGTTATCATGCCAAGCGATATCTATCAAGGATATTACTCAAACGTTAGTATGATGGACAGTAATACGGCGTATATGAAATCGCCTTATAATTACTGGATTTCAGACTTCACCTATGAAATTCTGGACAAAGATGATTTGAAAATTGAAGAGATTACTTTCCCAGATGGAAGCAAAATCAATTCGGATACCGCCTCTTATGTCATTACAGAAAATGGTTCTTACACCTTCTCAGCGAAGGATAGCCGGGGGAAAGTAACATCGAAAACGATTCAGGTTGCGGTAGATGTTGTCAAACCGACCGTATCGATTACGGGCGTTCAATCACAAATTGTCAAAAACCAAATGTTACGAATTGAAGGACGTGACGGAACGAGTGGGGTCAAACGGATTCGTCTTCCCAATGGCGAATATCGGACAGCTGAACAAGAAGGACAGTCTCTTATTGTTGATTACAATATTATTGAGAATGGAGACTACACTTTTCTCGTAGAAGATTATGCGGGAAACACAACGTCACAAAAGATTACTATCACGAATGTGGACTCTACTGCCCCTGTCACACAAGAGACACTATCTAAAACAACATGGACGAATCAACCAGTCACCATTACTCTTATGGCAACCGATGCCCAATCAGGGGTTAAATCTATCGAACTTCCAAACGGAACCATTACAATGGGTGCAAGTGCGAACTATACGGTATCCCAAAACGGTGACTATCGTTTTGTCACAGAAGATATGGTTGGAAACCAAACTGTAAGAATAGTTAAAATCACGAATATAGACGTGGAGAAGCCAAATGGTATGACGTCACAATCACCCGTGGCAACAGTCTGGACGAATGAGTCAGTTGTTATCACACTAAGCAATGTGACCGATACCGGTGGAGCAGGTATCTCACAGATTAAATTACCGGATGGAACGAAGAGTCAAAGTAACACGGTTCATTATCCTGTATCAGAAAATGGCGTGTATCGGTTTACCATTTATGATAAAGCTGGAAATTCAAAGGAGATAGCTGTTAATGTCCAGAATATCGACCGAGTCATGCCAAAATTGATAGCACAGTTAATTCCTGGTGTAAATGGACTGACGATGCGTTTTACAGGATATGACGAATTAGGAGAAGTTCACTCGATTGTTCTTCCAAATCATCTAGTTGTAAGTGGTACAACAGCTGACTTCGTGACAACACAATCAGGTTCATATTCGGTATCTGTAATAGATAAAGCTGGGAACAAATCAAGTTTTTCAACTAAAATCGAAAATCCTGACGTTAGCCTTCATCAAGAAATAAATCAATGGACAAACCGACAAGGATATCCTTTGCTTGCAACAGGAAACCCAAAATACGGAGAGGAAGTTCTGGTAAGAACGTTCGGTACGAATAGTGTCTGGGTCTCAACCGATGAATTCAATCAAGTTATTCAATCGAATGGCGTGTATACGTTTGAAGTGAATGACGGAGGGATTCTTGACAGCAAGTCTATCACCGTTATTAATTTTGACCGTGTTCGTCCGGTGGTAGAGATAGACGGTAATAATCAGGACGGGAAAAAGATAACTGTCAATATAAAGATAGGAGACAAAGGAGATAAAAAAGACTGAAAAGAGGTAAAATACCTCTTTTTATTTTTGTTATTGTAAATTATAATTGACTAACAGGTAGTGGGAATAGTATAATAAAGACAATAGAATAAATAAATATTGATTATAAACAAAAAAGGAGTGAATCACATGAATAAACAGTTTTTAAAGAAAATTAGTCTCTCTCTTTGTGTGATGTTGATGGCAGGTACCGTTGTTCAGAATCCGGTTCAGGAATTAACAACGGTTGAAGCCGCTCAGGTTGTGAAGTATCAAGCAAAAACAGATATCAATCTTCGTGCTACGGCTTCATGGTCAGCAAAATCGTTGACCGTCATCAAAAAAGGAAAAGAAATGACGTATGTTGGGAAAAGCGGAAGTTGGTACAAAGTTAAATACGGTTCAAAGACAGGGTATGTTAGTCCGAGCCATGTAACAAAGTCGCCGACAATTGTGGCACCAAAACCGCCTGCATCAAGTCAAGTCGTTTACACGACAACAGCCTCTTTGAATTTGCGTACCGGAGCTTCTACGAAGCATAAGACCATCCTTACGATTCCAAAAGGTAAAGCGGTTCAAATGCTCAGCTATGGGACGTCGTGGTCTAAAGTGTCCTATGCCAATAAGACGGGTTATGTCAGTTCAAAATATTTAAAAAAGACAACTGTTTCTTTACCAAAAGAAGAGAAGTTTGCTACGAAGAAATTTACAACGACGACGACAACAACGCTTTATTCTTCTACGACATCCTCGAAGAAGAAGCTTGTCACGATTCCAAAAGGTAAGGTCGTATCTTCTTCCTCTAAACTATCTGGCTTTTACAAGGTCACGTATGGCGGAAAAACGGGTTGGGTGCTAGGTTCACATTTGAAAGAGGTTAAGTCTGCCCCAGTCGTTCAAAAAGGATTTATCAGTAAAGCTGACTCCTTGAAGTTGTTGACGACTCCGACATTTGCCAATGACTCACGAAAGATTTTTGAACCAAAGAAAGAATATGGAGAGCAATATGTAAATTCTTACCTTGTAGGAGCTTCTAACTCTGCAAAGGAAAATTATCTCTTTGTGATTGGTCAATATGACTCTAAGAAGCTATCAGCTATGACGTTTGTCATGAGCCGATACAATCAATATCCTTCAGCTCAAAAGAATGGGATGCAAGCTCTCGAACTTGGTCTATCCGGATTCTTTGGGAAAGGCACGCCTGAAACGTCTCAGCTTGTGAAAGTGGTTAAAGACAATATGACATTCTCGAAGGAAAAACTTATCAATATCACAATTGGTGGTAAAAAGGGATATGTCGTGGTAAACCGTTCAACGATTGAAGTCATTTTTGACTATGATGGTTATTTACCAATTATCAACATGTAAGTTTCAAGAAAATGTTACAATGAAATCAGGGGGGAAGCCCTCTTTTTTCTTACATAAAAATAGAAATATAGGCGGGGTGGATAACGTATGACGAAAACAATAAACGTGATTACGATTAAAAAAGAAGGAACGAAAACAGTTGTTGCTCAGGAAGAGTTGGAACATGATTTGGAGTCGTTACAGAAATTCGTTGGGGGATACATTGAAGTGACGGTGGCGATTCCCGGCTCAGATGATTCTAATGCTGTTGACTTGCTAATGGTATTGAATGATGAGGGAAAAATGAAACAACTTCCGCCAACGATAGCGTATGTAAAGGATAGAGAAGTGGTAGACTTTGTAGCGGGGAATGCCTTTATCACAAGGCGTACAGGCGAAGATTTTGGAAGTGTGACGGATGAAGATTTTAGAACCATCCAATCCTATTATCATGGTCACGCCGCACTATCTGTCGATGGAGAACACCATCATGTGATTGTATTTGACGGCAACAAAAAAGGATAAGAACACAAAAAGCATGGTCATTGACCATGCTTTTCTTATTATTCGGCAGTTTCCATCTCAACCTCTTCCACCATCATCGGGTAGCCGATTGAAACGACCTTGATTTTCACCGGTTCAAAGTTTGGATGCGGTTTCCAATCAAACACCTCTCCGACCGAGACCGTTCTGTCACGGTCAATATTCATCGAGCTGTTCGTCTGTTTTCCATTTTGAACCACGACCATAATGTCGCCCTTTGTGTAAGGCTGACTTCTCAACTTGCTCAGCTCCTTTTTAATTTATTTTCCAATGTTGTTAAAACAATCTGTGCAAATCACATTTGGGTCGTTTGCCGTTCCACAATACCCACAATCTTCTTCCTGCCATTCGAAAGGTTTTACTTTGTCGTAAAATACACCAAATCCCATCGAAACAACGACTAATGCCAAATGGAAAAGAATCTCTCCAAAAGCCGTATCGAATGTTGCTTCGAACATGCATAAACGAATCAAAATAAAGAATGCTCCTGTTGCAAGAATTGACTCAATTGTCTTGTTCATGTTAAAAATCCCCTTTGAAATAAAATGTTGGTAACCAACTCCGTATATGAGAAAAGGGTCTATGCCCTGGAAGCGGAAATCAGGTCGAATGATTCGACAGATTAGCACTCTTTTCATCTTCAAATCTATGTCAAAAGACATTCCAGCTTTGTGTCTTGTAATCTTATTTTATGCGATACCTAACAGAATATCACCATGAATTTTTACGACAATATACATTATATAAATTTGACTATTGTATAAAAATAACGTATAATAAAAGTAAGAAAACAACGTAAGGGAGAGGGTTTCATGGCAACTGCAGTCAATGCGTCATACAGTAATTTTCAGGTGCAGAAAGTACACCGGAAAGACATTCTGAACTATGCTTCACTAGGAGCAAACTCCAATAAATTTTACATTTTAGAAATTCAGGAAGGTATCGGGAAAGAACCCTTTGCCGTCTACTGTGAATATGGTCGTCTTGGTTCAAACCCACAGAAAAAGCACCGCTTTTTCTCAAGTCTTTATGGAGCTGAACGTGAGTACGAAAAAATCAAACGTTCAAAGGAAAGCAAGGGCTACAAAGTTGTTGATGTACAAGACCAGGTGGGACAGGTAAAGGTTGAAGTGAAAGACGCTCGCACGAAAGAGGTTTCTCAAATTAAAAACAAGGTTCATCGTTTGATTGGGAAGCTTTATCAATCCGCAACATCTTACCTTGTCAGTTCGATTCAAACGCCTTTAGGAAAAATTTCAGGCACTCAGGTTGCGAAAGGACTTGCTGTTCTCAAACAGATTGAGGAATTGTTAGACAAGGGAAATCCTAGCATTCATCAAGTTCAGCGATTGTCCGATGAGTTCTACTCAGTTATTCCGGTGCCATTCGGAAGTCGAGTTGATGTGAAGCGATTCTTGATTGACGACTATGTAAAGCTAAACGACAAGAAAGACTTGCTAGGTGTTATGAGTTCGGTCGTACAAGCACAGGACACGCTTGAAAAGACGCTTCAAGAGAAGTATGAATCGCTCAATATCAAATTAAAGCCGCTCAGCAGTCGTACAAAAGAATACAAACGACTAGTGGAGAAGGTAAACAACAGCCATAGTTCACACCATCGTTTCAAGGTTGGCGTTTCCGAAATCTTCGAAGTGGAAGATATGGTCGGACACAATGAGTTCAACCCTTACAATGTCGAAACAATGGAACTGTTTCACGGTTCACGAAACGAGAACATTCTTTCCATCATGCAAAGCGGTTTGAAAATCAAACCATCGTCTGCGGTTCACACCGGCTCGATGTTTGGTTCTGGAATCTATTTCGCAAGTGAGGTCACGAAATCAGCGAACTATTGTTGGGGATTCGGTAACGCTTCAAATGATAGCTATTACATGTTTATCTGCGAAGTCGCCACTGGGAAAATTAAAGACTATGATTCGGCTCAGTCCCACCTTCGCTCAGCACCAAGCCCATATAACTCGGTTCGTGGTGTGAAAGGTCGTTCGCTTTACCATGATGAGTACATTGTCTATAAAGACAACCAGGTCAAAATTAAATATATTGTTGAATTCAAAAAGAATTAAGAAAAGGGTGGTCATTTGACCACCCTTTTCTTATGAGGGCAAGCGACTATGATAATTGATTTTTTGTTTTCAAATGCAGTTATCATAGAAACGACATTGTCTAAAGTGGTGAATAAATCGTTTAGATTTATAATTTTCAATTGAAAACAAAGCTCAAACAGAAAAAACTTTATGCTTTTAGTTGAAAGTTGATAAAATGACTATAGTCAAATTATGAAACGAACTTTTTTCATATAGGATAGTAGAAATAGAAAGTACGGGGGTGAACGTATGAAAGAAAAGAAAAAGATTTTACAAATGAATAAACCATGGAAAATGGGTCTTTCTTTTGCGATTGGGCTCTCCATTCTTTCTTTTTCTCCTGATGTAGCAGAAGCAAACGGGAAAAAATGGGACTTCAACTACACGGGAACGCAACAATCTTGGGTTGCTCCATCTTCGGGGAAATATTTGGTTGAGGTATGGGGAGCACAAGGATACACTCGAAGTACAGGTGGAGGTAAAGGTGGATATGCTTCATCTGTTGTCAATTTTGATGCCAATTCGACACTCTATGTGAATGTCGGTGGACAGAATGGGTTTAACGGTGGCGGAGCCCCGTCTAACCTTGCTGGTGGATATGGCGGTGGTGGTACTGACCTTCGTGTAGAAGGAAATACACTTTACCATCGTTTTATTGTTGCCGGTGGTGGTGGCGGTGAGTTCTACGGATTGCCGGGTGTTGGTGGTGGACTTTCTGGTGGAAATGTTTCAAACCGAGGTACTCAATATGGCGGGACACAGACATCCGCTGGATACAGTACTCGAAACGGGTCTTCAGGTAGCTTCGGACAGGGTGGTAACGCCTATTATGGTGGCGGAGCTTCTGGAGGAGGCGGAGGATGGTACGGTGGAGCAGGTGGCTCAACGGATTATTCTGCTTACTATGATGCAGACGACGATTCTGGTGCCGGTGGTTCAGGGTATGTGTTAACAGCGACATCCTCCAAGCCTACCGGATATGCTTTGGGAGCGAAATACTTCACAAGTGATTCCAGATTGCTTTCAGGTGCTGAAAGTATGCCTGCCCCAAATGGCGGTACTCAAACTGGACAATCCGGAAATGGATTCGCTCGTATCACTCAACTCGTTGTACCTCCCAAATTGACGATTTCTCCTTCAACCACACAATGGACGACCCAAAACATCTCATTTAATGTGCTGATGGAAAAAGGGGAACACGACCTGAAAGAATTAGTTTTACCGGATGGGACAAAAACGACCGATACGAATCGGACATATACCGTATCCAATAATGGAACGTATACGTTTAAAGCCATTGATGTGATGGGCAACGAAACCGTTGAAACGGTAAACGTATCAAATATTGATAAATCTGCCCCAACAGCAACGTTAAATGCCGCTTCTCCAAGTGGAAATCGTGTCAAACTCAACTTGACATCCATTGCCGATACAGGAGGTTCAGGCATCAAGTCTATCTTACTTCCTAACGGAGTACTTGCGACCGGTTCTACCGCAAGTTATTCGGTATCGAAAAACGGCATTTATGAATTTGTCATTACAGATAATGCCGGAAATCAGACCGTGAAAAGCATTGAAGTCACAACTTTAAATGATTCCACGATAGAATGGTCATTTGCTTATAGCGGTGCCATCGAAGAGTTTCCGATTCCACGAAGTGGTAAATACAAAATCGAAACCTGGGGTGCAGAAGGCGGACGTGGTACTGGAGGATACGTCGCAGGTAAAGGTGCCTATGCGGTTTCTGTTTTAAACTTAAATGAAAATGATTGGCTGAAAGTTTTAGCTGGTCAGCAGGGATTAAACAATGGTTCTTCAGTCGGTTCTGGTGGCGGTGGTTCGTTTGTTGCGAAAGCTGACAATACACCAATCGCTGTGGCTGGAGGTGGCGGTGGAGCGTATTCTAACTCCTATTCCGGAAACTATTATCATGGACAGCCAACACGTCAAGTCGCTCAATTTTCGCCATATACACAATCACAACCAGAAGGACAAGGTGGATTTGCCGGATATAGTGGTTGGGTATATCCTTCAACTTCCGGAGCGGGTGGTGGATTCTACGGTGACGGAATGGCAAATAGCTATTCAGGTGGAGGTTCTGCCGGTTATGCTTTCGTAAATGGAGGCGGAACTGGTAAAGGGTATGCTTCTGGCGTCCACGGTGGATTTGGTGGCGGAGGCGGTACGAATTATGTCGGAGGCGGTGGTGGTGGCTACACAGGTGGTCACGCCGGTACAGGGCATACAGGCTCTTACCATACTGGTGGCGGTGGTGGTTCTTATTTCACTGGAGCAGAAGGATTTGCAAAAGGTGGATGGGAAGTCATGCCAAACCTCGCCGGAACTGGGACTCAGACAGGGAATAGCGGGAACGGTGCGGTAAAAATCACACGCATTGTCACACCTCCAGAGTTCAGTATCAATGTTCCGACTCTTGATTGGACGAACACTGGATTCAATGCAACCGTCAATGTGTCAGCCGATGGCGAATATGAATACGTGAAAATGATTCTTCCAAATGGAACGGAAACAACCTCACGTAACTTCACGTATCCAATCACAGCAAACGGCTCTTATAAATTCACAGCTGTTGACGCAAATGGATATCGTCACGAAAAAATGCTCGTGATTTCAAACATTGAAAAGAATGCCCCAACCGGCTCGGAAAGCGTGAGTACAACGTCATGGACGAAGAATAATGTCACGATTACAGCAACTGGTTCAGATACCGGTGGTTCAGGATTGAAGAATATCACATTGCTTGGAGACCCAACTGGTGAAAACGGCAATCCACTCGTGAATGGAAATCGGAAGACCTTCTCTATCTCTCAAAATGGAACCTATACAGTGGTCTATGAGGATAATGCCGGAAACCAAACACAACGTAATGTTACTGTAAGCAACATTGACAAAGAGGGTGCCGTGGCAAGTTTCTCGCCAAATGAAACGGTCGGATGGGCAAAAACCAACCAAACGGTTCGAATCGACCCATTGGATGTAGGGGCTTCTGGAATCAGCTATTTCCGATATCGGACATCCACAAATAATGGTGCTTCTTGGTCAGGATGGAATGGAAACTACTCATCCGCTATAAATGTCTCACTATACCAAGGTTTAAACATGATTGAAGTGGAACTTTATGACCGTGCAGGAAACGTGTCAACTGTTAGAAGTGGATTGTACCAAATCGATACAACCATTCCTTCAGGTTCGTTATCTCCGTCTACAACAAGTTGGACAACAGGGGATGTGACGTTGAATGTTACAGGAGTGACAGATTCGGGTGGTTCAGGTCTTAGTCATATCGAATTGCCTGACGGACAACTCGTGACAGGGACATCTGCAAGTTATGTCGTTTCTGATAATGGGACGTACACGTTTAAACTAGTGGATAACGCCGGAAACGAACGTGTGCTGACTCGCACTGTATCGAACATTGATAAGACGATTCCGAACGGAACATTATCACTCTCGAACTCGAATTTAACCAATGGAACGGTTTATATCTATGCTCGTGGTTCAGATTCTCAGTCTGGATTCAGCCGGATTAAAAATCCGAATGGTTCATTTACGTATTCGACCGCTTCTGATTTCTATATCAGTGAAAACGGAACGTATGCATTTGAGTTCTATGACAACGCAGGAAACGTTCGAATTGAAACCATCGAAGTGACAAACATCGACCGTATTGCTCCGACGTATTCCTTCTCACCGAATGGAACACCGGTTGTAAACGGAACAAGTTATACGAAGGATGATGTAACGGTCGAAATGAATGTTTCAGATACGGGTGTTGCCGGAATGAATTATTGGCAATATCAGATTTACGATTCCAACTATGGATATCGGAGCTGGGTCAATAAAGGGACTGCGGAGAGTGAAACTGTGACATTTAATCAATCGGGCTCCTATTTCTTGAGACTACAAGCCTATGACAAAGCGGGAAATAACATAGGAACACCATCGAGTCAATATTTCTATATTGATAAGACAAAGCCTACTGCAAGTCAGTCATACAGCACAACTTCCTATACAAAAGGAAATGTGGTCTTGTACTTGAATAGTATTTCAGATAGCTATTCAGGTCTCGATAAGATTGTACGTCCTGATGGAACGGTCATCTCGGGTACCTCAAGCACGAACTTTACGGTTACTGAAAATGGAGTTTATACGTTCACGGTCTTGGATAGAGCAGGAAATGAGCAGGAGTACACGTATACGGTTGAGAATATCGATAAGACCTTGCCAACCTTCTCGCTTTCATCTAATGGGGGAGAATGGAAGAATGTTCCGCATACAACTCAAATTTTAGCGGATGACAACCTTTCAGGGGTAAACACCATTCAATATGCATGGAGTTTGAGCTCTACAGTTCAACCATCTTCTTGGACAAGCTATTCAGCCGGAAGCACATTGACCCAACCAGGAGAAGGTACGTATTATCTCTGGGTGAGAGTAACGGATAAAGCTGGAAACCTCTTTGTTGATAAATCCGAAGCATTCCAATATGAAAAAGTTGCACCAACTGGTGTTGTCACGCCTTCAACCATCACATGGACTTCTAGTGATGTAGAATTGACAGTATCAGGAATTGCTGATATTGGTGGCTCTGGATTCAAACACATTGTCTTGCCGGATGGGAATATCACGACGAACCCAAATAGCGTATATACAGTGAAGCAAAATGGGACTTATGAGTTCAAAATTGTGGATTATGCTGGAAACGTTACCGTTCGAACAGTTACGGTTTCAAATATTGATAAGACCGCTCCGACAGGTAACTTCAATACCGTGTCATCGAACTGGACAAATCAGAATGTGATTCTTTCCGTCTCATCTGTTACAGATGCGGGTTCAGGGTTTAAGCATATCTTATTGCCTGACGGTAGTAAGGTTTTAACGAACAATGCGACCTATGAAGCGGTAGAGAATGGTTCGTATACCTTCAAGCTTGTTGATATGGTAGGGAATGAAAAAACTCATACCTTCATCATCGATAAAATTGACAAAACAAAGCCGGTTGGAAATGTGAAGAAAACCCCAACAGATTTTACAATTGGGAATGTTACACTGACAATCGAGAATGTCGCAGACGAACAGTCTGGCTTCAAACATGTCATCTTGCCGGATGGAACCAAGAGTACAAGTTTATCTGCTAATTTCGAAGTTAGTGAAAATGGAAACTATACGTTCGAATTGGTGGACAATGCAGGAAACATTAATTCATTGGACGTACAAGTGATGAACATTGACCGACAAGAACCAGTCGCAAAATTAGTTGCAGTTCCAGAAGCAGGACGTGAAGTATTACGTCTGATGAATATTACAGATGGATTTGGTTCAGGCATTGAATCTATCCAACTGCCAAACGGGACATTGGTGGGAGCCTCAACATCCATTGATTATCCAGTCACGAAGAACGGGAAATATGTCTTCGTCATCAGAGATAAAATGGGGAATGAAGCTTCATATAGTCACCACGTGAACAACCTTGAACACAATTTGGTCATCGGCGAAGATAAAGCCTCTGGAATTAAATTTGCCGAATATCAGATGACCGGTGCTAAGAACCAAGACTGGACAGAAATGGATTTGGATGCTGTTACATCACCAGATGGAACAGAGCTCATTATCGACAAAGTTGGCGTCACACATGTTGCGGTGCATGCTGTCGATAATGCCGGTAACGTTGAATTAAAAATGCGTGCGTTTTTAATCTCAGAAGAGACGGAAGAGATTTCCCCAATGAAATCCATTCGTTACCGATTGTCAGGAGCAACTACTCAAGAATGGTCAATTTATACAACTCCATTTGAAATTTCAAATGAAGGGGTGACAACGATTGAAGTGGTGGCAGAGGATGTAGCTGGAAATCTAAACAATGTGGTAAGACAAGTCAAAATTGATAAGTCCAATCCAATTAACAGTGCTGTTACGATTACTCTTGATTAAAAGACCTTGAAATTTCAAGGTCTTTTTCATTTAGATTTAAACCGTCTTTATTTGACTATAGTCAAAATAATAACTAGAATGAAATAGAAGACTTATATTTGATATCGTAAACAATAGAATGATAGATAGTATGAATTAAGAAAGGAGGATGGATTATGAAAAACAAGAAAAAAATAAGAACTATCTTGGGAGTTGCCTTGATAACTTCATTGATGCCGATGAGTGTAATGGCTGAAACAATGGACGTCCCTTTTCCAGAAAGCACGAACCAATCCACAAGTAAAACGATTGATTTGCCCAACCAAGCCTTTATTAAAGGCGTCACCGTGGATACAGGTGGGGTTTCATATACGCAAAACGGGCGACGTGTAACGTTGAATGTGTCAGGTGGGACGGCAGTATCTAGTCAGTATAACTCTACAAAATACTCTAAATACATCTCAAAAACGCTGACAAATAGCTCAAACTCTTTCCCTTATTCTGAGTCATACTCCGACGGAGCTGGATATAGCGGAACCTATTATAAAAATGGCAATAGTTATGTTTACTCTGGAATCTATACTCCTTACGATGAAAAAACAGCCACTGACTCACGTTCAACATCTCCTGGAGGAAGTGCAAGTTCATTACCTTCTAGTATTCCGTATAATTCCGGAGGATACTCCGGGACACTTTATGGCGGCAGTGCTGTTCAGACTGGGGGAAACTATGAGACATATGACCCGATTAATGCTGTAGACACAAGAACGTTTCGATGTGGGAACAGCTATATTTGGAGTGATAGCTCTAGAAGTTGGTCATACGGAGGAACATATGATATCGACTATATTCCAAGTTCCATTTCTTACAGCAATAATGGATATACAGGCACGCTGTATCGAGCGGGTGTCATACAATCGTGTTCCGCTCCAGCTCCAACATTAGCAGGTAGTTACAATGGAGAAAGACGAAATAGTAACGCAGGGTATACAACGCTGAACTATCGTGGAACTGCTACTAAACCACCTTCTGCCGATACTCGTGTTTGGACAGTCTATTATTCCGGAACCGTTGCTCGACCTTCATCCGATACTCGTGTTTGGGCTCAGGACTATAGTGGTACTGCCTATGCAGGCGGATATGACTCTCTTTATAAGTACAACGTGACAATTGACTACGGACTAGATACAGAAATGCCTGATGGTATCTTGACAGCTTCCCCTACTGACTGGACAAACGGGAATGTAACGATTACCCTTTCAGACATCAAAGATTATGGAGAATCAGGAATCAATGGCGTATTTCTTCCAAACGGTACGTTTGTGAAAGGGTCAAGTATTCCATACGTCGTTTCTTCAAATGGGGAGTATAGCGTTATTATTGAAGACAATGTGGGAAACCGTACAACGAAATCCATTACGATAGGAAACATTGACAAGTCCGCTCCAACTGCAACAATCAGTCAAACTCCAATGAATTACACCAATGGAGATGTTTTTGTCGAGTTGACGAATATTACAGATATTGGAGTCTCTGGATTGAAAGAAATTCTGTTGCCAGATGGTGAAAGTGTTCAAACTTTTGAAGACAAGTCATTCAAAGTATCTGAAAATGGCTTGTACACTTTTAAGATTCGTGACAATGCCGGAAACGAATCAACACGAACGATGACCGTTTCCAATATTGACAAAACAGCTCCAACCGCTTCTCTGACGCAATCTCCAAATGACTTTACAAACGGAAATGTTGTATTGACTTTGGATAATATTCAGGATACAGGGGTGTCTGGATTAAAACGAATCATTCTTCCTAATGGAACGCAGGTTGCTCCTGCCATTACCACTTACAGTGTTACAGAAAACGGAGTGTATGAGTTTATTGTTGAAGATAATGCTGGAAACCAAACCATCAAAACGATTGAAGTGAAGAACATTGACAAAGTGAATCCAACCGCTAATATTTCAGCTGAACATAATGATTTTACAAACAAGAATATTCTCTTATTTTTGACTGAAATTGAAGATTCCGGGGTCTCAGGTTTACAGTCTATCAAATTGCCGAATGGAACTATCAAAAAAACATTTGAAGACATTTCATATGAGGTTGATAAAAATGGATTGTATCGATTTGAAATTCAAGATAACGCTGGTAATATCACTTCGAAAGAATACAATGTCGAAAATATTGATAAGCAACAACCTGATTTCGATATTGACTATTCTCCTAAATTATTAAATAAGGGACCTGTGAAGATTAGCTTAAGTAATGTTCGAGATAATGGAGTTTCTGGCGTCAAAGAGCTTTCCTCGAATATGTTTGGTGTATCCCCACCACAGCCTGATTACCAATTTATGGTTAATGGCAACGGGGTGTTCACCTTTACTGTTCGAGACCATGCTGGGAACGTAAAAACAAAAACGTTAGAGATTTCGAATATTGACAACGAAAAGCCAACCGCCAAAATCGATTGGAGAAAAGATTGGACGAATGAGGATGTTATTATTGAATTGAGCGATTTTAAGGATGCTGGAACAGCTGGTTACAGTCATACCGTGTTGCCAAATGGAGTCATAATGACAGGGAATACAGCAATCTTTACCGTTCGAGAAAATGGGATTTACTCGTTTGATGTTTTTGATAATGTAGGAAATGTAAACACAATGGATGTGGTAATTGAGAATATCGATAAAGAAAAACCAATGGTCGAGATTCAGGAGAAAGACAAAACGAATGATAATGTGAAAGCAATTATCAAAATTCGGGATGTTAATCTCAAAAAATAAAGAGAGTTCTTCACGGACTCTCTTGTTTTATTTAATGAAATGGGGCTTAAAAGATTATAAAGCGACATGATGTTAGATAACATAAAAGAAAAAAATAGAAAGGGGGAAATAACAATGAAAAAGAAACGTAAACTACTAGCGATAGTTCTTCTGACAACTTTAGTGCCTGTGAATGCACTCGCTGAGAGCATGGTTATTACTCTACCAGAAAGCATGAGCCAAACTCAGAATCGAACGGTAACGGTTCCTTCAAATGCACTGGTCAACAATGTGACCGTTAACACAGGTAATGTCTCACACTCTCAAAATGGAAGCCAGTTGTTGTTATATCTCACCAACGGTTCAGTTAGTTCATCTCGTTATAATTCCTCAAAGTACTCCAAATATATCTCCAAAACAATGACAAGTAGTTCAAACTCATTCCCTTCATCAGATTCCTATAATGATGGAACCTATTCCGGGACATATTACAAAGACGGGAGTAGCTACGTGTACAGCGGGACGTATACGCCATCTGACAGTCGCACCCAAACAGATTCTCGCTCCACGTCACCTGGGGGAAGCTCAGGCTCGTTGCCATCGAGTATTCCTTATAACTCTGGAGGGTATTCTGGAACACTATATGGAGGAGGAGCTTACGTTTCAAGCGGAAGCTATTCTCCAGCTGATTCGAGAAGCCAAAGTGATAGTCGAACCTATCGATGTGGAAATAGTTATGTATGGAGTGATTCATCCCGTTCTTGGTCATATGGTGGAACATACGCCATAGATTCCATTGCAAGTTCTATTCCTTATAACAGCGGTGGATATAGCGGAACCTTATATCAAGGAGGCGTTCTGTCCTCTTGTAGTGCCCCTGCTCCATCTCTATCAGGAAGCTACAATGGAGAAAGACGAAATAGTAACGCTGGTTACACGACCATCAACTATTCCGGTACGGTAACAAAACCCGCTTCTGCCGACACTCGTGTTTGGACAGTAAACTATTCCGGAACGGTCACTCGTCCGTCTTCTGATACCCGCATCTGGGCACAGAATTACAGTGGATACGCTTATGCCGGAGGATATGATAGTTACTACCAATACACGGCAACCATTAACTATGATACCGATAGTGAGAATCCTGACGGGTCGCTTAGTGCGAATCCAACAAACTGGACGAATGGAGATGTAACCATTACGTTGTCGGATATCAAAGATTTTGGTATCGCCGGGGTGAAAGGGGTCTATCTTCCAAATGGAAACTTCGTCACAGGAAGCTCCATTCCGTATACGGTTTCAACAAATGGAACCTATAGCTTTATCATTGAAGATAAAGTTGGAAACCGAACCACGAAGAGCATTTCAATTGGAAACATCGACAAGACGCTTCCAACAGCTACGTTGACACAATCCCCTACAAATTTCACCAATCAAAATGTTGTATTAAGCTTATCAAACATTCTTGATGCAGGTGGTTCGGATTTGAAACAAGTTGTCATGCCTGATGGGAAAATTGAGACTTCTTTTGAGAATAAGATGTTCACCGTATCTGAGAATGGAACTTATTCATTTGAAATCTGGGACAATGCCGGGAATAAAACGGTAAAAACGATTAATGTGAATAACATTGATAAATCAGCTCCTACTGCTACTCTTACACCATCTACGACCAATCTGACAAACCAAAATGTCATCTTTACCATCTCGAATGTCCAAGATAATGGAGTTTCTGGTTTAAAAGGAATTACACTCCCAAATGGAAATCTTGTGACAGGGACATCTGCCACGTATACCGTGACGGAAAATGGAGTCTATACATTCCTGGTAGAAGATAACGCCGGTAATAGATGGACAGAGACCGTGAACGTAACAAACATTGACAAAGAGTTGCCATTAGGAAAGGTTAAACTAGATACAACCGCATGGACAAATCAATCATTCGGTCTCGAATTGATTGACGTTAAGGACGATGAAACCGGTGTGAAACGTGTTCAGCTTCCAGATGGGACGTGGAAAAATCATAATGCATCTGAAACGTATCGATACGTTGTCGATAAAAATGGGGTCTACACCTATCGCATTGAAGATAATGCTGGAAACATCACGGTATTGAATCAATCGGTTACAAACATCGATAAAAACTTGCCTGCTGGAACGTTCGTCTATGACACATCCAAACCAAGTGATGGACTTATCATCAATTTAAATGCGACCGATGACATGTCAGGAATTAAAGAAATCACATTACCGGACGGACGTATCGTATCTGCTTCAAAGGCAGATTTCTCTGTTAAAAAAGGCGGAAGCTATGATTTCATCGTTGAAGATAAGGCTGGAAACCGAAAGACGTTGACAGCTGTTGTTGATTCACCTCGTGTCAGCGTTGTTCGTGACAAGTTAGAACTGGTCGTTACGGTAACAAGTAATTACACAGCAGAACCGGTTACGAAGAGGAAAGAAACGCTTCAAACATGGAATTCTAAATCCTTCCGTGTTCCTGTAACAAAGGACGATATTTTCACATTCCAAACCAATGATGGTGGAGTATTGTCCGATGAAGTGACGTTTGTCGTAGACAATTTCTTCACACTATCACTTCCGCAAATTGATGTAACCTATGACAAAAAATGGACAAATAAAAATGTTGTTTTAAATCTTTCGGTCTATTCAATCGGCGGAACACCTATTGTTTCAACGACATTACCAGACAATACAACTTCTAATCTCACAAACTTCAATTATACGATTTCTGAGAATGGCATGTATACGTTTGTCGCAAAAGATGCTCTCGGAAAACTAGGGTATCAAACGGTCGTTGTGAAGAACATTGATAAAAAGACACCACTTGTTGAATTGACAACCCCTACGGATTGGGTCAACAGAGATATTCCGATTGATATCAAAGTCACGAATAACTAAAAGAGGAGAAATCCTCTTTTTTATTTTTGACTAATGTCAAATTAAATGATATATTAATTGAAAAAGGAAGAAGGTGAAAACGATGACCACATTTTTTATCGAAACAGATTTAGAGGGGAAACCATTACATGATTTTAGCTTTCATTTGGTTCAAGCTGTAGCGTTTCACGAATGGAAGTATGGAAGAAGCTCTTTTGCGATTCAGTATTCATTCGGAGATGAAACGGACAGAGCGGATGGAGCGGACGTAGCGAAAATAGCGGAAATAGCGGACAAGATTCCGATTGGCTCACTACCATTTGTACTCAAGCACCTTGATAACGTTCAGAAGGTAACACCATTGAATGTTCCAGATGTGCTCAATGTGGAGCAGTTCACAGGAAGAACATACCGAAAGAATATGAGGAAGATAGAGATGGAAGCATACGAACTTCCATTATTCGTAAAGGAATCAGCACGATATAAGGGGATTACGGACATCATTTCATCAAAAGAAGATGTAGAAATGTTGCCGGACGTTGATTACGATATATCCGAGGTCATTGATATCCAGAGCGAGTGGCGGGTATTTGTTCAGATGGATGAAGTCGTCGGTGTGAAGAACTACGGAGCAGAGAACGTGTTTCCGCTCCCGGTTGATAAAAAGCAGGTCTTGGATATGGTCAAGACCATCGAACGAGCACGATATGATGGATATGCTTTTCCTCTGAGCTATACCCTTGATATCGCAGTCAATGAATCCGGTAGCTTTTTGATTGAAGCTCATCCATTTGTTTCTTGTGGGCTATATGGATTTGCCGATTACCAACGTCTTCCTTCCATGATGATTCAAGGGTATCGATATATGCAACAACAAGCAGGGCTCCTCTCATAAGAGGGGCTTTTTTAGGAAATATTTCAGAAGTGGCTTGAATAACATAAGTCGTATTAAACAAAAGGAGTGGCATTCCACATTTTACTTTAAAGGAGAGCGTTAGCATGAAAATTAAACGAAAAGATATCACGATTACCGTGTACACGACTGTTCAAGGGATTCGTCACATTCAGAGCCTTCCGCATCGACAGATGACCAGTGAAGGAACGATTAAGGTCTCACTCATTCCAACACAGAAACGTCTGATTGGGATTCAGGTTCCAATTGATGCTGTTTCATCATTCTTAAAGGATGAGAAGCATGCGTTGTTGGATTTAGATGACATCTGTTACGTATCAGAAGCAGAGAAGGGGAATGAATGATGAAATTTGGAAAACTTTCAATTTGTGAAAATGTAACGGTTTATGCAGAACTTGTGAATGATGAAGTCATCCTCTTTGTTCCTAAAAAGAAATCCAAAATTGTTTCGTTTGGCAATACGATTCTTTTCCGGACGGCGGCAGATGGAAAGAAACTACATGTTTGGGGAGATAATCCTGGAGTCATGATTGCGATTCATCAAAAACTGTTGGCATTTATCCAAGATGATGAACGTCAACAGATGAGATTGCCGGTAAATGGACAAACGTTCATCCTGACAAAAGCAGAGGCAGTCTGCTTAGAACGTGACATCTATGCAATTGCTGAAGAGTTGAAGCGGAGAATGGTCGAAAAAACAATTCGAGGTGTTCGAACAATTAAATTTGCAGAAGAATTTTGAAAAGAGGGCGTATGCCTTCTTTTTTTTGTAATATAGTGTAAAAGATAACGGTATTATAGACAAAAAGAGAAACTGCTGGTAGAATAGGGGAAAGAAATGGAAAAGGAGGGGAATGCATGGACACACATTTTATTATTCGACGTTTTATTCAGGATTTTTCTGTATGGGAAAAAGAATATGTAGGTAAAAGCATCTCTTCTAGAACCTCTACAAATGATTTTGTTACGTATTTGGTCGCAGAGGGATTAACAGCAGACCTGTATGCAAAAACATTAGCAGATGAAATGGCTTATTGGATGGACATCACCATGGAAGATATGGTTTTTACATTCCGAAAACTACATATCAATGTGAAACATGTACTCCTATTCATCAAAGAAAACCAAGACCGCTATTTCGAACGGTCACACCTTGCAAAATGTCCTCAAAAACATGTGTTAGGAATTTTCCCGACGAATGATGGAATAGATGGCGGAAAAGGATATTGCCCATATTGTGAAAAGGAAATCGAGTTTCCTTCGAAAATGAATCAACAAGTTGTCTACAACTGGAAAACATCTTAAAGACTTGTCGGAGAATCCCGATACAGTCTTTTTATTTTGATTTATACCTTTATAGACCCTTGGAAATTTGAAAATAGTCAATTTTAATTGATACAATGGAGAAAATGATGTAAGAAAAGCGAGGTGTTTTCTCATGAGTGATGAAAAGAATAAAAAGCAAATGGGGCAGGTGATTCCACTTTTCGGGAATCGAAATCCACTGGAAATTCCCCGTGCAAGCGATGAAGAGTTAGGAGATTTATATGATAAGGTCATGGGGCAACTTCATTCAGAGGAAAGCGAACCGATGACATTGTATGAGTGGACGGAGTTGCACATGGAAAAAGCTGAGACGTATATGACGAAAAATGGTCAGGTCGTTGTTGTTCCCATTGATGATATGGACGGATTAGTGGAAGAAATCATCGATGCTTCTGCAAAACTATCAGCGTATGAACATACGTTGCAAGAGATTGAAAAGAGAGGTACAGAGTACAGCTCCAAATTGGCACGTGAGGTTCTAACTAAATATAATGGGACACTCTAAAAGAGTTAATCCCCTGATAGAGTATCCCTGCGTAAACAGAGCCGTTCACCTTTCTTGATGGCATACGGTTTCGTTCCTTTATAATAATTTGTATCATGTTTAATTCGATGATAACGTTTCTCAACACTATAAGGACTTCTTCGCAACTGTTTCGCAATGTCCCGATAGGAAAGCCCCTTATCTATCAGTTCAGCAAGAAGTTTATCTTCTTTCGTTGTCCATTCTTGATAGATTCGTGGACAATAACTCGGATTCCGCCGTTCTTCATCGACCCAACTCGGCTCTGGAGGAAGAGCATTGCGTTCTAGTTTCTGAAAATCAATTCGTTCTCGATGAGATTCTGCCCATTTCCAAAACGATTCCGGTGAAATCAAAATATATTTTCGGGTATGACCTGTTACTTTTTTCGAAGCTGGCAACCCGTGAGAACGTATCCAGCCCTTCACCGTATTGCGGTCTACTTGAAGGAGTTGAGCCAGCTCCCCAGATGTAATTTTACCTGATAAAGACCTGGTTTTCCCTAGTTTTAATCGCTTGAATTTGAGTGTTACAGCTGTTTCCGTTCTACCTAATGTCTCAGCAATATCCTTGATTCGTCGATACCCTACATTTTCTTTCAGGTAATCGATTTCCTCCTCCGTCCAACGTTTGGGACGCTCGGGACGCTCAGGACGTTCAGGGTTATCCGGGAGTTCAGGTTCTCTCTCTTCCATATATCCACCCCCATAATTTTCTTTACCCTTCATAAAAATGGATAATCACATCTTAATCCAATTCATCTAAGAAGAGAAATTTTAACCAAATATGTAAATAACGTAAGTTGACCTGAATGCTTTATCTAATTTCCATAACATAACAAAAAGAGAAGTAAAAAGAACCACACTTTGTCAATAAAAAAGAGACAGAATCCATGACATGTGTCTCAGTCAGTTCCATCAAACTTGATTATACAAGAGAGGTCTGACTTCTTTCAATGGATAAAAATAGACAGTTGAAAAATGAGAAAATAGGAGGATGTTAATAAATGAATAAACAAAATGATAGAAAAAATCAGAAAAAGGGAGGGAGTACAATGAAGATGATTCTATTTGATTTAGAAGCAACATGTGAACACGATGGAAGTATTGAACATGAGGTCATTGAAATTGGGGCAGTCAAGGTGAATGAAACCGGAGAAATCTTAGATACGTTTACGACGTTTGTAAAGCCGGACGAAAATCCCGTGCTGACAGATTTCTGTAAAAACTTGACCTCAATTCAACAATCCGATGTGGACTCTGCACCGACCTTCCAGGAAGCAATTCAGTCATTCCAGGAATGGATTGGGGATGAAGCATATGGTCTTGGTTCATGGGGGTTCTATGATAAGAAGCAACTCCAGAAACAGCTTTCGGAATGCAATATGGATACGGATTGGCTGAACCCACATACCAGCCTTAAACATGCCTATGCTGAATTCAACCATCTGAAACGACCATGCGGTGTGCAAAAAGCATTGAAGCGTGAGGGGATGACGTTTGAGGGAACCGCTCACCGGGGAATTGATGATGCAAAAAACATCGCTCGCATCTATGCAAAATATCCGGACGAATTCATGAAGACACTGAAATAAGTGTCTTTTTTGTATGTAAAAAAAAGAACCGAGTTTTCGGTTCTTTAGGCGGACGCCAATTCATTCGAAACAATATCGAATGTGACATCTTTGATGATGCAGAATGACGGAAATTCCGTCTGATACTTTTCATAGTATGCTTCTTCTACGACATCGTAATCGGAACGGTCAATATCGAGACTGTCCATATACTGTCGTTCTTCGTAGCTCCAAAATGGTTCCCAATTTCCATCATCGAATCCTGTTACTTTCACGACCAGTTGGTCTTCTTGAGGGACAACAAAGTCTTTTAGAATCCAATACTCATTGGTTAGATTGGCATCGTCTACTTTTCCTGATTGATAGAGTTCTGTTGGGAAAATGACATCTGATGAAGTCAGCCCCAATTTCTCTGTATCAATCACGAACACCTTCATGAGGTCATCGGTTTCCATCAAACTCTCACCCAGGTAATGAGCACCAAAAGCAGAAGCGGTCAGGCATCCCTCGATGCTATCCGACACGCAAATACGTGGTGTTACAGAATCTTCATCCTTCATACGGCTTTCAGGCACACGAAGGTCAAAAATCCCAGGGTGGTTGAGGTCAAGTGAAACGTGATACAGCTTCTTTGGTAACTGCTTCATAGAGCAATCTCCCCTTCCTATTCAGTTGTGTAGGATGCATAGCATCACATAAAACACACCAATGTTTTTGATATGCCTTATCCTACTGAGGGGGAGCGGGAAATATAAAAAAAGAGACCTAAATTAAAGGTCTCTTTTTGTAATATTAAAGGCTGATACTCTGTGTTTTGGAACAATGAAGACAGATAAGAGTTGTCTCGTCAGGTTGAGTCTGGCTAACCCGAAACTGAGTGCTATTCTCAAACGTATCTTCAATTGCGAGTGCTTCATAATAGATTCGCCCATCATGTTCTTCAGTTATTCTCTTGAGAGAAACATTTTCTGTGTTCCCGCATTCACAGGAAATCCCCATTTGAACGTTCATATTATATCCTCCTTAAACCATGTCGTCCGTGATTTTAAAACTGCCTGTCACAGTTTTTTCTTTTGGAGCGGGAGGCGTGTACGCATGCCCCATTTTCTCCATCAAGAAAGATTCTACTTCAACTTTCAAATGCTTTTTGATATAGTTCTCAATATGACCCGAGACTTGCATCTGCGTCGCTTTAACAAAATGCTTTTGTAAGTCTTCACGCTGATAGAATGCGAGCACATCTTCCATCGACAGCTTAGCCTGCGTCCATCCTTCACGAATCTCTTTCCGTCGAATCGAACCTAGCACCAGTACTAAAATTATCTTTAATTGTTCGAACGAATGAGCATAACGCTTCATGTCGTACTCATCGCTCTTAATCCACTCATCGACTTTTTTTGTCTTGTTGTGGAACGTTAACTCTGTCATTAACAGCTGAATGAGTAGCCGGGCATCATCCAGGAACCGTTCACTATTAAGCAACGTGTCAAACGGTTCTCGGTTAAAGTAAGTCGAAAATGCACCCTGATAACGAAGTGGCTCTTCTTGCTCATCCCCAATTGGAGAAATCGCAAGGTCAATTCCATAGTGTTCGAAGAGGCTAAGCTTGAACCCTCTATCCATCATCGCAACACCAGCACCCTTCCAAGCGTTTGCATGCGTCATGATATTTACCCAATCTTTCGGTGTAATATCTTCATAAACCTTCACAAGTACATCCTGTGTGAACGTTCCATGAGACCCAAAGAGACGGTTGAAACCATCAAGCAAAACATATCGTTCTTTCTCTGATTGATAAGAAAGAATAAATGGCATTTGTTCAAGCCCAATTTCAGCATGTCGAATGCGTGTTGTTTTCTTCATTTCGAGGGCACGTTCCCCCCTCGAATCCGGTCGGAAAAATTCACTTTGCGAGTCAAATCGAATGACTTGTTCTTCACTAAGTGTCATCCCGCTAACAACCAATGTTTTTAGTTCCTGATAAGGCATAGCGTACAACGAGTAATCCATCTTAGCGACCGAGTCATATAATGTGCCTAATTTGTTCATAGAAATTATCTCCTTTTGAATGGTTCTTAATATAAGAACACCTTTTTGTTTGTTTCTTTATGATACAGTTTACTAGTCAACACTATAACGATTGCTTTTGGGTTATTTGTAGAGTTGGAGACGTTTCAGCCAACCCGGGAGCTCTTCCGGGGAGAGAGGGGGAGAAATCACGACGGTCAATGTACCGGCTTCCACTTCGGTGTGCCCGTTGTCACGTACACAAATCCAGCCTTCTGCTTCGAGTTTTTCCATCTGCTTTTGAGATGCTCGAACCGCAATCTTTTTTTCTTCACCGGATACCCATGCTTCATAGGAATCGGTGGAGAAGAGAGGTGGATAGATTCCTTTTGCAACCGCACGTTCAAAACGTGCCGCTGTGTGAGCAGTTTGTACGGCTAATTTCCCTGGAGAGAGTTCGACTTCTTTGTTTACGAGCAAATATTGCTTGATGTCCATTTCATCACGTCCTTTTTCTTTTATCGTACCGCTAAAATATGACAATAGTCAAATAAAAATATGACTTTATTTAAGAAAAACATGCTATAATAAGAAAAAGTCAAACCAAAGGAGGGGGAATCCCCATGTTATCAAATGGACAAGAGTTCTTAGACACTCTTTTTGTCAGCTCACTACTGACGCTTACTCAGATGTTTTCTTATTTAAGCATCTTTTTAATTATCGGATTTGCGATTGCGAAAATGGAAGAAAAACGAAATCGATGGATTCGAGCATCAGTTGGAGTAAAAGGTATCTACACGACCGCTTTGATTGGCGTGCCAATCCACGAACTGGGACATGCCATCATGTGCCTTGTATTCGGTCATCATGTCGATAAAATCAAATTCGTACAGTTTGGAGACCCTCATGGCACGATGGGCTATGTTAATCATTCATATGACCCGAAGAACCTGTTTCATCGTATCGGGATGTTCTTCATCGGTGTCGCACCTATCATGATGGGGATTTTCAGCATTACCGTGGCATACCGGTTATTGCTTCCGGAATCATTTGAATTGTGGTGGGAGAAAATCACGAAATCAGACACGGCAACGGAATCTTTATTGGCAACATTCTCCGTTGTTCCAAGTCTTTTCACGGGTGACAATCTGAGCAGTCTTTCTCTATATCTATTCTTAGGCTTCTCGATTGCTGTCGCCTCTCACATGACACTCAGCCCGCCAGACATTAAAGGAGCCCGTTCAGGTCTATTCTTTATCTTCATCATTGGGACACTGATTAACATGTTTTATGTTCCCCATATGTATGATGTCAACGTTTCAGACCTGTTCATCAACGATTACAACCTCTTTATCTATTCTGTATCGCTGATTGCCCTTCTTTTTTCCGGTGTTGCAACAGGCATTGCTTTCATCCTGTATAAAATTCGGAACGTCGTGAAGGGGACACCTCAATGAAGAAAAAATGGCTACTATCGGCTTTAACGATTCTTCTACTCATGATGTTTCCCTTCTCAACAGAAGCGACTTCGTCATATCTTAGTGGTCATTCAAGCAAGGGGACATTCGAGGCGAATATGCCTCCGCTTCAAAAGGGGGAGTTTGCCGTCGTCCAAATTAAAAAAGGCGATGCATCCTATAATTACAAATTAAACAAGAAAGATACCTTTCCGAATCCATTTGGAAATGGAAAGGTAGACATCTATCTAGCAGTAAATAAAAAGGGAAGCTACCAAATCATCGAACACAAACAAGTGACCATGAAAGCGAATGAGAAAACACAAGCGTTACAACGAACCGTGTTAACGCCCGGGAGCAAAGCACCGCACGTGAAATATACTTTGGATACAAAGTTCATCGGGTGGAAAAAATGGAACTCTGACCAGAAAGTGCGGAAAGTCCATGAGTACGTCACCAAGAACTTCTCCTATGATTATGCTCGTGAAAATAATCAAGGTGCGTGGTATGTGCCAGATTATAGCCGATTCATGAAAAATCGGATGGGAACATGCTACGACATGGCATCCTTGTCAGGTTCTTTGTTAAGAGAAATGGGTGTTCCGACACGACTTGTCATGGGATATCCTAAAAATTATGGGTATCACGCATGGAACGAGGTCTATGTGAACGGAAAGTGGCTCGTTATCGACACAACCTTTGATTTACAACAGAGAGTAAAAACACCATATAAAAAGGCAACGGACTATAAAGTCAGCTACCGATTCTAAGGAAGGATACGAGTATCCTTCTTTTTCTTATGAGTTTCATGCAAGATGCATAGGATAAGCATTATATAGAAAATTGGTGTCATGAAGATGACCTTGATATAGATAGGAAAAAGTCGAAAGACAATTTATTTAAGAGGAGCTGTTCATCATGAACAAAATCGTATTCAAAGGACTTCAAAACTTAGTAGGAATCAAAACGTCATTCCAGGCTGACCAACGAGCATTTAATTTCGTACTTGTGGGAGCACGAAACGCTTGTCTTGTCACGTCACCTACGAAACACGCACTATTTTTCGACAAGGCGTTTGATGTTTATGAAGTATATCCAGAAACAGCTCCTTCTATGGGAGACGACTGGGAGGAAATGTATGAAACGATTCCAAATCTGATTGTACGAAAAGGAACGGATGTAAGCAATATCTTGTTCGAAAAGGATGGAAAACTCTTTTTCCGTCACTTGGAAATGGGGATTTTATTAGGATTTCCTCCAGAAGAATGTAAGGAATTCCAAACGATTAAAGAGCGTGCCGGAGTGGATTATTACGGGTTACAATTCGCCTGTGAAAAGAGCCGCTTAACTTCAGCGATTGAGTATTTAGAGAAGACGTTCTCTTTGCCTCAATGGATGAAGGATGAAAGTGAACTCAGTATCCGGGAAACATGCTAAAAGACAACCATGATGGTTGTCTTTTTTTATTCAATCTTTAATGTAATATCGCTCTACGGTTTCAATGTCGAGCAACGCATCAAGCTTTTTCGCTTCTTCAATGGATGAGAACTCTGCCTTTGATTGCAATTTCTTAGCTAACTCCATTGAACGTTTTCGGACAGATACCGGAAGCTCACTATTTTGAGCGTGACGCAACATGGTATTCATCGCATCGAGACTCTCACTCGAAAGCTCTTCATTGTAATAACGGGCTCTTCCTGTAAACGCCAGGATTAATTCTGAAATCAACCAGCGTTCTTCTTCCGCTAAAATCTCCGTTTCTTCCTTTGCACTCTTTGAATCTTTACTGCTACGGATGACCTCATTTAATTGGTTTGGAATCGTCTGCAATCGAGTGTAATGATAAAGGAAACTATACGGAAGTGAAATGTAGGGGCGAAATTCAGAGAACTCTTGAAGGCTTCTCTGCAACCCTTCATGGTGTACGATGTTCGCTTGATGAAGTCCCTTTTCTATCAGACGCTTTCTTCGTTTTTGCATCCGTAATCCAAGATAGAGTAGTGTCACCACCCAAAGTGTGAAAGGAGCCAATCCTAATGTAAAGAGAGCGACAAAAGGTTGAGCCAACATATTTAGAATGAACAGTACCAGAAGCAGTTCATTTCCTTGAGTCTGTCGCTTGGCATGTGCTTTTACAAGCGTATCGACAGGGCTGAACTCCGATTGTTTCCACGGTTTCGTCAATTCTTTTTCCCGCTTTCTCCAATATTGTGTCACTTTCCTGGTTTCCCTCTTTAGCCAAAGCTGATTCATCAATAAGAAAATGGCTGGCGATATCAGCATGCTAAGCAATACATATTTACTATAATCCATCCAAAAATCTAACAATCTATCACAACCTTTCTAAAAATCGTTCCTTTATTCTATTTTAGTGAAGAGAAAATTATAGAAGACTCAAAACAAAAAGCACCGACAAGGAAAGTTCTTTGTCGATGCCTTTTTATCTTATGAAGATGTGATACGTCCTTCCTGGTACAACTCCCATGTCTCATCTTCCAATGGGAAAAATCGGTAGATAGTACGTTCTTTTTTCTGTGCGTATTGTACACAGTTGTATGTTCCGCCGTTCTCCACACCGTTCCAAATCGCAAAGACGGTTGGGGAGATGTCCACCATGTACTCATTCCGCTTCTGCATCAACCATCCTTTATATGGCTGTTTGGAAACATGTGTCACGACATCCGCATTGTCCAGAATCATTTGATAGCGTTTCTGGTCTTCCGATTTCCAACGTGAGGAATGATTTGCACAAGGAATGGCACATTCAAGCTCGAACACGCCCGGGAACTCCCGCTTGAGTTTTAAAGCCACCATTGCCCATACGGTATCGGCTCCTAGTGCCATGCCACTGACGAGACGCACCGGCGTTTCTCCGGTAAAGGCGTTGGTCTCCTTGTTGTATCCTGCCTGATTTAAAATAAATTCTCGCATGACACGCCCCATCTTGATATTGACTGGATGTAACAGGTCATAAGCGTTATTTAACCGGTTCGGACGATGTCCTGTCACTGTGATTGTCTGCATAAAGTTATTCCTCCTTGTAAATGGTTCCTTTCGGAAACCTGATTTTGTATATACTTTATTATACGCAAATTATTGACAATAGTCAAAAATAGAGAGATAATAAAGATAAGAAAACAACGGAAAAGGTGGAGATGAGATGAACGAAGTCGAATTATTTATTGCAGAAAAACGAGATGAGCTGGAAGAGTGCTTTGATACAGAAGAAGTAGAAGCAATTTGTGAAGCTGTTCGAGAAAAGTTCGGAGTTCAATGCATGTGCATTTATGTTGGTGGATTCGACAGCACAGGTCTCGATATTAATTGCTATGCGGTGGGTTATATCGGGACAGACGGCGTGCTGGGAATGGTTGACTTTGAGTCTAGAAGTTATTGAGGAGGTAGATGAAAATGAAAAAAACATTGCATCTGATTAGTTTGAAAAAAAGTGAAGACCATCTGTCCTTTGTTGTTACGAAGGCAAAGGTATTACATGAAGATGAAAACATTGTCAAAGCGTGGAAAGAAGACAGCCCCCATTCAGATGGTGGGATTTTCATCGAGAAGAAGAAGTCAGAGCTGGACAAAGCTCGTCCGCTTCCATTTGGTCAAACCATGAATAATATGATGGTCTATGGCTACACATTGGATGAAACAAATATTTTGCCCCTGAAGAAAGAGATGCTTCGATTTATAGAGGGAAAACTGGAGGAAATCAAATCTAATCTCTTGAACGCAGAGTCAGTGGTCGCTGAATTCAAAAAGGATACCTTTGGTGCATAACAAGCATCTGGATAAAGTAGAATACAAGGTTAGTTAAACCAAAGGAAGCCCGGTTGAGGCTATTTAGAGGAGGAGCTTTTCATGGCAAAAGTAGAGTTTACAACAGGACAAATCGTTGACGTATTAGAAGGTGCCGGATATCGACAAGAAGTCAATCCACGAGAACTCGTCAAGTACAAAGTCGATTCGTATAACGGGTCGAGTGTCTATCTTAGACCGGTAGATGATAAGTTCCCGCAACATAAGCCAATCCGATTCAATCGACGAACGTTAATGTCAGAAAAGGATATCTTACGTAGTGCCTCTCGGATTATCGCTGACCCTGTAGCCTATTTTGCCGCATTGGATAAAGCGGAACGTCTTCGTGAACTCCGTTTAGAAGTCGCTAATGGGCTTGCTGGCATCGACAATGTAGAAGTATTAGAACGATTGCTAGAGACCGTCACAGAATTCGGAGGGAAGAAAAAATGAGCTTCGGACTATATGTGATGAATAAGCAAGATGTATCTAAGCTTAAAGAGATGACAGAGGAAGAATTGATGCAAAAGCTTTCGATGAAAACCTGGGACGATTTTTCGATTTGGAAATTGCCGATGAAAGAAATCTATGACTTGGGTAAATACATCGACTTTGATGCAGACCTCTGTGAGAAGCACGAGTGCTTATTTTCAAATGGAACGATTCAAAAAGAGTTGTCGGGTGAATTGCTACTCGATATTGGTCGTGAAGGTCTAGTAACCATCATTGAGTACTACCGGAAAGAGGTTGTCGCCTATATTGAGATGTTGATGAAGGATGAACCTGCAGATGAAGAGTTTGGCGGGGGAGCGACAGCACAAGAAAAAATGCTCGAATTTATCGAACAGAAACATCGAAGCTGGCGTTTAGGGTTGGTGTTAAATACAGCGTTAGATTCAGAAGCTCTAACCAATTCATGGTCGAAAGAATATGCGATTTTCGAGCTAGTTCGACTACTCAAGACGATTGATTTTGAAGAAAACAGTCTCATTATTCATGGTTATTACAATTACTAAGGAGGCATTCATAATGAATCAACACAAATGGGAACCAACGGACACAGAAGGGCATTCGATGGCATGTGAACAGTGTGGTCTTCATATCTCGATGTATGAAGCAGAGAACTGGGATGAGCATGTGGATGGAACTTGCACGATACCGAATAAAGATGATAGCCAAGCACCCAATCGAATTGACGCAGAAAACATTATAATGGTGGAGTTCACGAGAACCGTAGCCGGTGTTCCCACGATGGAAATGGTTGCACTATGCAACAAACGGAACATTTCTGAAGAAGAAGTGATATCTATCATCAAAGAAGGTAGAGAAGACCGGAACGTCATCATTATGCACAAAGAACAGTATCAGAATGTATTTCTAAAACCTTGAATAGGAGTGGGTGTTGAATGACAATCAAGCTTCAAGAAGTCCTCGGGGATGCGGAAAATTTATTTACTAAAGAAGAGTGGGAACAAATCTTCCTTCACGCAATCCATTCGGAAGAGGAAAATCTTAAGGAGGAATCCAAATGAAAACAGGTCTAACGGGATGGCTCTCTCCAGAGGGAGTCTTCCATTCTTGCAAGTACGGTGAACATTATCAACTTGCTCAAGACATTTTTGATGAACACGAAGAACGTGAACGCCTTCATCAAGAAAGACAAGAGGTCTTCAAGAGTAAAGATGGATACGTCGGAGAACGAGACAGCCTAGCAAGCATGAGGTGGATTCCGATGGGTGTTCCCGATTGGGGAAGCCAGCCACAAAAAGATTATCTTTTTGTCAAGTTCGATGTTGGCATCACCGAAGCTCAACTTGATTGGTTTAAGTCCAATAAAGACAAGCTCTCGGAAACGCAACTTAATATGCTGAATGAGTTTTTGAGTGATGAAGAAATGGAGATGATTTGATGCCAAACCATTGGTTTACCGGTGATACACATTTCGGTAATCAGAGAACATTAGAACTTTCCCGAAGACCATTCTCCACTGTAAAAGAAATGGATGCGGAGATTGTTCGAAACTGGAACCAAGTCGTTCAACCGGATGATATCGTCTTTCATATTGGGGACTTTGGCAATTATGAAATCAGCCATCAACTCAACGGTGAGATTCACTTGATTTTAGGCAATTACGAGAGAAATGATATCGAAAAAGGAATTGTCTCATTAGACGATTTGACGTCAAAATTCAATTTTAAAAGTGTGGACGAAGAACAGAGAGTCTCGTTGTCGTTTAATAATGAGCTCATACAGCTTGTCCACGAACCCACAAATCGAAATATGGCGTTCTTTACGCTGTTTGGTCATATTCACAAGCTACAAATGGTCAAACAGAATGCTTTGAACGTAGGCGTTGATTGCCATCAATTCACACCAATCGATTTAGAGACCGTTCTTTTCTACAAAAACGCCATTCAAAATCATTATGATAAAGATGTATTTTCTTTTTAATTTAAGGAGGGATTCTGATGAAAGCAGATAAAAATTGTCCAGAATGTAAAGGGGAAGGGCTTGTTGGAACATATTACAACGCCATTGATGATAACGATGTCGAGCCGTGTGGCTGTGTCCGTTATGAATCCTTAATTTTTAACGGTACTAGAAAGCAATATCTAAAAAATGAACACAATGGTGTTGTCGAGTACACACCATTAGAGTCAGAAGCAGTTATCTTCTATGAGGAAGAAGATGCAGAGAGTACCCTTATGATGCTCAATGACATCTATCCGGACTGTTTTACCTTATTTGTAAAATAAGACATGAGGCAACCAACGGATTCAAATCCCACGGTTGTCTTTTTATTGACTATAGTCAATATTTTGAGGATAATAAGAGTATAATACCTTATAAAAAATTAAAGGAGTGTTATGATGCACACATTTTGGATTGTCTTAATCGCTTCGGCGTTCATTACAGCAGGATTAAACTGGTTGACTCCAGTCGTGATTAAATATCGTTTAAAAGGATACGGTGTTGACCGCACGGTATCGACGTACCGAAAGCGGGTAAAGGAGCAAAAGAAAAACTACATCAAAAAGATTGTGGAAGTTGACCAAGCAAATGGTGTCATCGCTAGTATTATTATACCCCCAATGGTAATGATTGTGCTTGGCTCGTTTATGGCAATGACATGGAAGCCGTTGTTGCTACTCATTTTCTTTTATCTTCTCTATCAAATCCCCTTTATCCTCAAACATCTCTTCTCGAAGCATATCCGCACGTACATGCTCATTGATGAAAAAGCATTAGTCGTTGTCAGCGAATACCCTTCACTGGGCGTAATGAACTGGGAACTAACGGAGGAAGACTTTGATAAGTATATGAAGATGCCCTTGACTCGCTCAGACTATCTAAAGGAGCTCGATGCTTTCTCCGATTTAGCGATTCAATTCGTGAAATTGAGAGAGACACTGGAAGCCACACGGTATCAAAATATCCTAACGTTAAGTAATGAGAAAAAAGAAGAACATCGTGAGATGGTGAAAAAGCACGAGGAACGCTACGAGGAACTCAAAAATGAATTGTTCGATGTGGACAAAGTCTGGAAGTATAGCATTGGGGTTCTTGAGCAACCTGGTATCGATTTCTTGAATAAAGAGTTTGAGAAGAAAGAAGTTCAAACAATGCCGGTATCAGTTTCGAACGAACAGGTCTCTCCTGCTATCGAGGAACTATTAAAACTTGCGAACGACCCAACGGTGGAAGAATCTCTTCGTATGTATGCAATGGATACCGTAAAAGAAATCCTCGCAAAGACAGAGGAAGAGAAAGCTCGCTATCAAGCAGAATACAAAAAGGATGATGCTATGAGTACGATTGTAGCGGCACGAAATATGCATAAGCTCCCAATCGAAAAATAAGTTGTAATGGAATGTGCTTCATGCATAGGATAAGCTAGAACTAAAATCAGGCATGGAGCATCCATGACATCAAGGAGGCGTTCCTATGGAACAGGAAATATTGTCAGTTAAGATGTATGAAGAAACAAAGAAAGGGTATTCTGTATTTTCAGGTGAACCGGTTACGATTATTGGAGAACAGGTCGCAAAGCTTGAGGACGGTCGGGAAGTAGAACAGTACCTCTACCATATCGATACCTATACAGCGAAAAATGGACAACCTTTCGTTGCATTAAAGGTCAATATTTCAGTGAACTAAGACTCGATTACTCGGGTCTTTTTCTTTTTCAAAGATTTATTTTCTGAAATATTGAATAGCATAAAGTGCTAGACAACAAAATTGAGGAGATGATAGGAATGAACAAAACTAGAAAAATGACAGCGATTGGAATCGCTACAGCGATGGCATTAGGAGTTGTCGGAACGACTGCACAATTGCCGGTCGAACAGGTACAAGCAAAGAGTGAGTATATCAAAGCGAAACAAAACCGTGTTGTTTATGATTACAAAGGGAATATCGTTAAGAACAAACTTATCAAGAGGGGTGACATCTATATTGTTGACATGAAACAAAAGGATAAGGTTACTCCAAATGGGGGTAAATTAAAGCTCGTCCGCTACAAAGGTAGTCTAATGTATGTAAAATCTACAGAAGTTATGATGGATTATGTCCAACATGGTTGATTTTAAGAATAGCCTCTGTGATATAGAGGTTTTTCTTATTTGGAAAAAGGGCGTGATGAAAGATGTGGTTGATTTGGTTGTTGGTTAGTTTGACAGCGTATTCGATTATTCTATGGAAGGTAAAAGAAAAGAGAGGGCGTTTACTAGGAATAGGCTTATTGCCACTAGCTCCCGCTTTCGTGTTCTTATTCGAAAACAAGGAATGGTTTGAGTATACGTTTTTCAGTACCCATGCGGTATTCGATATCGTTGTATTTGGTATGTTGGCTGGAATTCTGATGCTTGCCGGTTCCATCTATGTTGCTCATGCAACGGTATTGGGCATCTTCTATTTCATTTTCACCAAACAAGAAAAGAAGAAGCAACTGAAGACCTGAATACTCAGGTCTTTTTCGTTTATACTTTTCGTTTCACTGCATAGGATAAGACATACTTAAAAAACAGGAAGTCAACGGGGCGTTAAGTGGATTGCCACAACCTATGTCCCAGACTCTCTTATTACTGGAGGAAACGATTTTGGAAAAGAATATTAAACAAGAGTTAGATGCATTGCGTGCAGAAATTCGAGAGATGGTTCAAACGGCGACGAACGATGTTTTGAAAGATGTACATGCTCTGCTCAAAGCTGGACAAAAGACTGTGTAATGATACCGGTCTTTTTTTGTTGCATTGAAAAAGACCTAGCTGTGGGAGCCAGGTCTCGAAAGGAGGGTTTTGACTGAACGCTAGTGGGACAGTCGGGGTATAATGAAGGAATGAGGCTATAAGAGGTAGGTAAAAGAATTAAAATCAATGAAAAACATTGAAATCGCAACACCTATGTCAGACAAGAGGTGTCCTGGAGGTATAAGATGTTGCGATATGGGGGTGTTGCTTATTTGTTTCGAATCAAATGTTCGAAAGCGTAGTGGTGAAACAAGGTGCTTGTTTCTCTCTGTAATCCTATATTACACTATATTATTGACTATAGTCAATAAATAAATTACGAATCAGTCAATCTTTTTTGAACAACCTGTGACATCCGCCTGTTTGCTGGATATAGCTGATAAAGCATCGCTCCAAATGTTGCCTATTGTCACGATTCGAATCAACCGCCTCTCGTTGTATCTGCACATCCTATTGGTTCGTTAATAAAAGAGCACCGGGGCACTTCGTTGCCCTGTCGCACCACAAACTGACGTTTGATGATACGACGTAGTGGTAAGAATCTTCGCTCGCTATGGAGTGATTGAATCTGCCGTTTTCTGTTTTTTAATTTTATTTATGTATCGTTTCGTTGAGTCAATGGTTCGAGCCAAATGGCTTGTGTGTGTTGATTTTATGTTTTTAACACAGCTTTTTGGGAGGGAGCGAGGCGGCACGGTGGTTGAGGCAGACGAATCCCTATGCAAGGTTGTCTTCGTCTGTTCAGCTTGCAATCAACTTTTCGGTCGGTCGCTCGTTCGTATACGTATGCTGTCTTCTACGACGGTGGCTCGTCAAAACCACATGTAACTGTTACCTATCCAGGGTTTTATACCCTTTACCGGTTCCGATTCGTGTGCATATCCAGAATCGTCAGCTTTCGCATTGTCGTTACATAATCTTTGCCAGGTTTCCCTGACGTTCTCATGAATCCGTTACCTCTGTGCCGCTTACTAGAAAATTCTCTGCAGTTCATCGCAGGACTGTCTACAGTCGTACAGAGAGGTCGTGTTTCACCCCCCGGAGCTCTTTGCCATGGACAGTCGTACCCTGTCGGTAGGCGGAAGGCTTGCTCCCTTTACCTTCTGACGTTGACAAAGATGGTAGAAATCACCTTCATCACCGAGCCTTTCCCTCTTACTACGGTAGCTACACCTCACTTCCACCTCTCATATCGGGTGGGAAAACCATAAAAATAGACTTCTTCCAATCAGAAACGTCATGTCTCTAACTTGAACAAGTCTACTTAAATGAGGGTACCAGAAGATGTAGAAAAACTTTCTTGATTCAGCAGATGCTAAGACAGGAAAAGGTAGTAATATCCCCCAAAGGATGATATTATATCTACATAAACGGCTTCACAAAGAGCGATTTTGTTGAAGCTAGAGTCATTGGAACGCCAATTCCGATGGCTCTTTTCTTTTTTATGGGCTATATAAAGTTTTGAATGGTTACTATTAGCGGAGAACCGATACGGGTTCATCCGTTTTCTTTCTATTATAGAAGGTTCAACATCTTTTATCACGATTTCGTGGTTCGAGTACATACACAAAAAGAAGGGAGTAGTTTTGATGATAAGATTTGATGTAAAGGAGAATGTTCATGAAAAGAGATAAACTATATATCTACTCTGACATCAAAACTTGGGAAGGTCGTTGGGAGCTTATTGATGGTGTCCCATTTAAGACACCTGCACCTTCTCGCATCCATCAGGAAATCAGCGGAGAGCTTTTCTATCAGTTAAGAAACTTCTTCAAGGAGGATGGTTGTAGAGTATACAGTGCTCCTACAGATGTCTTTCTTAGGGAGACCGACGAGTACGCTAATCCGGATACGGTTGTTCAGCCAGATATTTTGGTCGTATGTGATGAGAACAAGCTTATGGATAAAGGTGTGAAGGGTGCACCTGACTTTATTGTTGAAATTGTCTCACCTTCGACCGCCATTAAGGATAGGAATCAAAAGAGACCACTCTATCAAAAGCATGGAGTGAAAGAGCTTTGGATAATTGACCCAGCTCATCCATTCATCGAGCAATATGATTTTATTGCAGGTACCGAAAGGGTTTGGTCAAGTGAAGAGGAGATACAATCTTCTTTGTTCAAAGGATTCAGTGTGAATGTAAACAGTTTAATTAAGTAGAAGGAAGCCTTCCACCATTAATTGGCGGAGGGCTTTTATGTTTTCCCCTTGTTCCGATTAGGATAGTACACGCAGTATGTAAAGGGGGAACTAAAATGTTACACTACACAAAAATTCACCATACAAATAAAGAAGCCGACACCGTCGTTTTTATCCATGGAATCGGAGGCGGGTCAAATATCTGGTCACGGCAATTACGAGCCTTCCGAAAACATTTCCATCTACTTTTTATCGACCTCCCGGGACACGGAGACTCGACGTATGGACTTGAAGACATGGAAGAAGCATCTTTCAATGGCATTGTTGAAGAGGTGGTGAAGGTTCTCAACCAGGAACAGATAGCATCCGCTCATTTCGTCGGGATTTCACTAGGGACGATTGTCATCCAGCATTTGAACGAACAGTATCCGGAGCGGGTCAAGAGCATGGTACTTGGTGGTGCAGTCGAAAAGTTTAATGTGTCAGCTCGAATCATTATCGGAGCGGCAGAAGTCTTAAAACGATTTGTTCCGTACATGTGGCTATATAAAATTTCTGCTCGCATCTTGATGCCGAGGAAGCATCATACAGAGTCCCGATTAGCCTTTGTAAAGGAAGCCTATAAGCTAGGGAAAAAGGAGTTTTTAAACTGGATGAGGCTTCACAAGGAAGTAGAGAAAACCGTTCAAAGAGCAAAGTCGGGTACGTCCCATACGCCAAAACTCTATATCATGGGAAGTGAGGATTATATGTTCCTCCCAAGTGTAGAAGAGAGCATTGACCGTGCGAAGAACGAATGCCTCCAGGTCATTGACCGGTGTGGACATGTCTGCAACATCGAACGTCACAAGGAATTCAATGAGCGTGCGATTTCGTTCCTGATTCAACAGTCAACTATTATTGACAATAGTCAATAAAAAATGTATGATAAAGGAAAGAAAGTCCGAATGGAGGAGTGTGATGGCATGAAAAACGAATTAGAACTGATTGATTTGGATTTTTTAGACAGGTCGCTATGGGACGACTTGTCTGCTGAATACTCTTCTAAAGAAGAAACACCGGAAGAAAAGGAAGCGAAGGCGACTCGTGAACGTTTCATGAATCAGTATCTGTATGTCCAAGATAATGAGAAAGTGTGCAAGGTTTGCAACGCAAATAATCCATCTTTCCTTTCTCATCCAGATGAATTGTCATGGAATAACGGATGTACCGTTTGCGGTGCGTATGCTGATTTCAATTGGAACGACTATAGTTACACCATGACGCTTGATGATTTTCGATGGCACCTAAACCGAGACGAGTTGCTGGATGAAACCCTTGTACAGAAAGTAGGGGAACAACAGAAACAAGTCTTTGCCTTGTACAATGAATTGCTTCAAGGCGTAAATGTAGATGAAAATACGAAAATTCTTGGAGAGCTGTTGGTCGAATATCATTCCAAGGGTTCGTAAGTAAGAAAAGAAGAGGCATTCTCTTCTTTTTTTTCTTTGAGAATTTGCATATCATATTCTATCAAGACAATGCAGTTGTGTTTTTAACACCATTTATTTTAAAAGGAGAAGATTGATATGAATGAGGAGAAAGACTGGGAAGAAATTTGGAACAAGCAGATATCACCATTGACGGAAATGCTGTTTGAAAAGATGGAGAACGAGAAATCATTGAGAACAATGGGACTCGTTTATGACTCGAACAACCAGCAACGCTGTGGAGTTTGTGGAAATGTAAATGGGATTGAAAAAGAACGTTATGGTGAGTTTGCAGAGGAGCAACACGAAACGTGTCATAGTTGTGGTTATCACAAAGAATATCTTTATGGGCATACGACGATTACCATCGAGAATATGGGCTGGTACTACTCGTACACAGAAAAAATGGAGGATGATTCCTTCAAAGAGCGGGAAAAGGAAACACGAATTGTTTCCGGTATTCTTGGAAAGGTCTTCAAGGGAGTTGCTTTATCTGAAGAAGAAAAGAGCTATGTTTCACTATTGCAAAAGCGGTCAGAAAAACTTCTGGCACACATCTAAAAAGGAGTGGATACGATGCATCCAGATTTGTTAAAGGACTTAGAGCTATTCAGTAAAGAATATATGACGGACGACATGTTTGATACGTACTTGCCGAAAGACGATGCGATGATGAAAGTCATGAAAACACTCATGAAGGAAGAACCCCATTCATTTGGTCAATTGTTCATAGGAGCAAAGAATAGTAGTTGTCCAGCATGTAAGAACAATCTGACGCAAATTGAAGGGAAACGAAAAGGGCTTGTCTGTCATGCCTGTGGACTTGAAAGTCACTCTACGAACGAGACCTATCATGTTGTACTCGACGAGATGGTGTGGAAGGTGAGTAAGAAACAAGCTGAAACAGATTTAGACCTGCTTATCAAGATGACGGAAAATCAAAAAGCAGTGTTTTCCATCTATCAAGACGTCTTTAATGGAGGAGATTCTACGGAGGCAGAGAAGAAGTTAAAAACCTTGAAAGAGGAATTGCAGGCATTTCCTATCGAATTAAGCAATCAAAGCGAAACACTAGTCGAACAGGCAGAACGTCTAAAGGTCGCTTTCGAGCGTAAGGAGAAAAAAAAGGAAGAGCTTAAACGTAACGAGGATTTACATGATTCAATTGAAGAATGGATTGAGGCATGGCGATGAGGAGTGGACAACATGAATGAAGTAGGATATGAAGAATTCGAAGACTTTGAGGAATACATCGATTGTTTACTCGATAACATTAGTTATTTCGATATCGAGAAAATGATAGACAATATTCTGTTGAGTCCGAAATATTACGATGTTGAGGTGACTCCTTATCAAGTCATGACCGTTTTAGAATTACAATACGGAGTCCATTTAAATGACATCGATATTCATGATTTGGAGTATATGGTGAGAGAAACAGACTATTTGGTTAAACGTGCACGAGAGAACCTCCTTTTCAATGATGGTGAGAACTGTACCATTTGTGGAAACAGCAAAACGACTGCTTCTCACGTTGACGATTGGAAGTACCAACGAACGTGTCATGCATGTGGTTTAGATTGTAGTTTTTGTGAAATCAGAGGGGACTACAGAGCGGAATTAGAAGGGTTTTCTTGGTTTATCCCATTTGGAAAGTTTTCCGATATCGATTATATGACAAAGGTCAAGCGTCATCAGATTGATGTCATTCGATTGTATCGAAGTATCTTATCAGGCAAGGAAAGCCAGACGGATGAAACAACGAAGAAGTTAAAAGAGCTACAACAACATTTCTATTCAGAGAATCATCTTCAATAAGAAGACCTCGATATTCGGGGTCTTTTTCTATTCTTTGATGGATGACCGTTCTGATGCATAGGATGAAAGAGTATCAAATCAAAGGTATGGAGCATCATCTATTAAAAAGGAGCGTTTACGATGAAAACGAAAATGTATGAAATTGAAGCAACAGGTGGTAATCCTGAAGTTATGTTTGACCCGGAGGATTTTCTTTTTCACCATTTAATTCTTTCTGATGAAAAAGAATATTCGAAGGAAGAATTGGAAGAGCTGGCAAAAACCCACGAGGTGGATTTTATTTCAAAGGAAGAGGAAGGAAGTTTTACGTTCATCCATGTGTCAAACCCGGAACATTTGGATTCGATTCAGGAACACGGCTTAAAACCTTCTGAGGACGGCTATGTTGGCGATTTAGGCTACGGGGTCTACGTGGTTGATGAAGACGACACAGAGGCTCTGGAGAACCTCCTGGACTATTTAGAAGCCGCTCTTGAAGATGATGAAGAGGAAATTCTTCTCATTCAAGGAGGCTATACCGGTAGATACACACGCTGTATTTACGGAGACGGACACGAGGGTTATATCGTTATCAAGTCAACGGTATCAGAGGATATGATTGAGGATTGGTCGGTTAAGAACCTGGAGGATGTCTGGTTCAACGGGCTATCGATTTGAGAGGAGAGTTAAAAATGAATCATTTAAATGAGTTGCACCAGGTGATGCTTATGTATTTAGAAAATGAACATCAGACGATGGAATTAGGGGAGAGATGTCCCTCTTGCGGAGCGAAAATCAAGAACGAGTATTCGGATTCTGTTGCCAATGTGATGAGTGAGTCGTGTGATATTTGTCATGCATGCGGTTTAGTCGAAGAGTTTGCATATGGAGCGACACGAATCAGTTATGAGGGGAATGAGGTTCCGGATGATGTTGTCACACAACAAATTATTCTAGGGCTACTCCGCAAGTTCTTTATCCACAAAAAAGAGTTTCAGAATGAAGAAGTTGAGTTGCTCGATGTATTCTTAATGAAGAAAGAAGTAAATGAAACGGAATTGGAAGAACTGTTACAACAGGTCATCCAACTGAATCAATAAGAAAAAGACCAGTCATTGACTGGTCTTTTTTGTTACTCCGGGAAGAAATACGGATACACCTGAACGATGTCGTTATCTTCCGTGTAAATACTGTCTGTTGTGAAGACTTTCTGAATAAGCCCCTCAGTTGGAATCTTGCCTTTCACAATGTTGTTTTCAGCATGACCTACTACGAGGTAGATTTCTTTGAAGCCAAACTTCTCTTTAAGAGCCTGTGCACCGAAGTGGAAGGTTCCGCCATAAGAAGAAAGGTCATCGACAATCAATACCTTATCAAATACATCTTTATCTGTTACCTGTCCTGCAATTTCAAGGGACTTGATTTGACCTGTTTCAAAATCACGATGTTTGATTCCGAAGAGGTGTTTTCCTTTGGTAGAACTCTGGTAACGCTTCTCTGCACCTGCGTCCGGGTAGAAGATGAAGTCTTTTGACTCATCAAATCCAATGGCTTCTTTGACGTTATCAATCATTCCGATTGAGGTCATCATGTGAGCTTGAACACGGTCGATAAGAGCAAGCGATACTTCCGAATGGGCTTCAAATACTTCGACTGATTTAAAGTCTAAGCTGTTAATGAGCTTTGCCACACTCTTTAAAGTGAACACACCGGTTCCTTCTGTTCTGTCCATACGTGAGTACGGGATATACGGAAGAATGAGCTTCGTCGATTTGACACGAAGAATATCATCGAGGTGGTTCTTCAAGAAAAGAAGGTGGATGAAATCGGCATCAGATTCAAAACGCATGGTAATGACGTTCTCTTCTTTTGCGAGTTCCTTGATTTGATGTCCATCAAGTTTTGTTTCTCCATTTGGGAAGGTAACCAGATTAAGTTGTTGTCCATTGAGTACGAGCATGTCGTCACTCTCCTTTTTGAATGTTTGTTTTGTCCTATAGTAGAAAGAAAACCCCGCTTTTTACGGCAGGGTTATTCTTGATTAAGCAAGTGAAGCTGTTACACGTTCACGAACTTCATTGAGTGTAGTCAAGTTTTGAACCTGACCATCTTCAAAGATAGTTTGGAAGAGTGGTGTAACTGTTTGTACAAATTCAGCTTCCGTTTCAAGCGTTAAGCCATCACGGAATTTGATTTCGCCATCTTCTTCAAATACGACAACACGTCCACGTTGTGAATTCTTCGAAGCATCCGTTTTAGGAGCTTTGAAAATCATGAATTCGCCGTCTGAACGGAGTGTCCATGTGGCTTTCATTGCGAATCCTAGAGAATCTCGTGTTGTGAATTGGAAAGAAAAGGAACCTACACCGAACACAATGTTTGAAGCGGCAAAGCCTTTATCTTTCAATCCTTGAAGAATTTGTTCTGCACGTTCACGAGTAATGGAGTCACCATAGATAGCTCCAATGTGTGGGTCAAGAACTTTGTAACCTAATTCGTTGACCTCTCCACCAAAGATATCCCAGAGAGCTTCCACGAGTCCTTTACGTTCGAGTTCTGTCGCACCGTTTTCATCGCCAACGATGATTTTAACCGGGTTACCAGAATCCGGACGAATAACGACTTTTCCATCACGAGCCAGAATTTCTTCTTTCAGCGAAGGAATAACGTTTTCGATTACATTCCAGAAATCCCATGTGTCCGATACGATTGAAACGAAACCGGCAGGGTAGATTTCTTGAATGAGTTTACGGAATGATTCACGCTCATCATGACCATGTGCACACATAACTGAGTGCTCAGTAGCCGGGATAGAAGTACCGACCAATTCCTTTTCAACGTTCGCACCGTAGTGGCGTTCGAGGAATGAGATAGCCGGAATCGTGTCTGTTCCAACGAATGATGTTAAGTGAGCGGCACCTGACTTTGTTGCTCCATCGATACCAACCATTCCACGGAATGAGAAGTCATGAGCCTGGAACGGAACGTGGTCAGCATTGCCGTTTGTTTCCATCGCAAATTTTGTGAGGATACGTTTGTAATCACGTGAAATCGTCGCAGAAGTCGATGACTGCCAAAGTTCAGAAGACATCATCGTCTCTAAGAAGTTCGTCAACCAGAAGAATTCAGGCTTCGTGTTTTCAAGTGTCAACATCGGTGTGTTGAGTGGTACAAGCGTTCCTTCAGGTACAGCCTTCATACGAATCGGCAAGTAACCCAATTTGTGAAGTGCTTCTAAGTGAGAAACATCTACATTTTCAACAAAGAGTGTGTGTTTGACAATACGTGTGTATTCCGCAGTAATCTCATTGATATCACGTTGGAAGAACTCACGGTTGAAATACTCAACAAGTGTCTCTTGGATGAACGATTGGAAGCCAAATGCGACCGCTCCGTTAATACCAGGCATCAAGCTCTTACGTGGTGTCCAAGTCGAGTAGACGACTTCTGTACCTTTTGGATACTGGGCACGGTGCGATAATTTGTAGTAGTCGCAAAGCAAGAGTGGAAGTGTGTTAGCTGGATATTGGTTGATAGTTGTCTGTGTGTTCATGTGGGAACATCTCCTTTTAAAGTAGTCACCCCGGTAGGGTAAATAGTTTGTGTAATTCTTAACAAGTAAAGCATACAATAAATTTTGACAATAGTCAATAGATTTGTCACACTTTATTCACTTATCGATACACATTCTCCTTTTTGTTTGTGCGAAGGTGCACAACAGTTTTGTAAATACAAGATTATCCTACTATTATGCTTGCTTAAATATTCCTTTGAAACGCTGTCGTATCAATGTCTGATGGGGTCTATGGAAGGCGTAAAGAAGAGGGGAAGAGAATATGATAAGACGTAAGTATTTATTGAAATCAGGAGGCGATGTGCATGTTCTGGAAGAAACAAGCCGATGTCGTGGTCGAAGATGAGCGTTCTTTAGAGGACGTAAAAGAACTGGAAGAGATGCAAGATGTTCATAATCGTTACATCATGAAAGATTATGGTGGCGGATTCGGACAGATTCGAATCATTGACCCGATTCAACGTCCAAAAGACTATTAAAAAGAGCCCTTTAAGGGCTCATCTATTATTTCGATGAGAAATGGGGATGAACAGAATGAGTAAAGAAAAAGAAAGTTATCAGAAAATCATGTTTTGGGGAAGTCTATTAGGGAACTTCATGTTGACCGGTCTATGGTTGGCTGTGATAAGTGGTTTGCTGATAGGGTTTGCTTCTGGCTGGGCATCACGAGGAGAGAATGAACTATTGATGATGGTTTTATTGCCTGGAGCGGTTGTCTTATTTTGTTCACCTGGAATCAAAGTCAAGCGGTCTGCGAGAATAGCAGAAAACCTGATGTATGAGAACGGGGAAAACAGCGAGGATGATATCGTTAAAAGCATTCCTTTTATTGTAAAGCCACTTTTAAATCAAACAGAGCTTGATGAATCAGCATTGATGGAGCGGTACGCCAGTATTCTCAAGTCTTACTTGATACTTTCCCCATTCTTGTTTGCAGTGTGGATTTATAGTATCTTTCAGATTTTCGATTTATTTGTATAAGAAAAAAGAGCCCCTTAAAGGCTCTTTTCTTATACCGCAAACGCTCCGAGTAATCCCATAAATAGAATCGCTGGAATCAATAGTGCCAAACTGACTACCAACATGATTCCTGAAATATAGAGATATTTCGAGAAGCTCACAATGATTTTTTCTTTATGTTCTTCGGTCTGATGCGTTAGATATTCATCCGCTTCTTTTCCGGATTGAAAAATCAAGTAGCCCAACCAGACGGTGATAGCACCAGGAATCGCTCCGACAATCGTCATAATTCCGGATAGTGCAGACAATACTCCTGAAACCATCATGAGGACACCCAGGATTTTACCGAATCGGGAGACCCGTTTAAAACTTTTTTCCATCTTCATCATCCTCTCTTTTCTGTTTTAGACGCTTGCAATGCCCATAATCAAGGCAATGGTTACAATTGGAATCACAGCGACAAATGCAACGACTGTATACACAACATTCGCAAAGAGAAAATCGCCGTAATCCGTAATGACCGCATCCATACTTTCTTCTGTTGGATTCGCCAGGTACGCTTTCGCATCTTCTCCAGCATCATAGACCTTCTTGCCAACCCATGCTGAACCTAAGCCAATCAGACCATAGAATAGTAATACCAGCAGTCCAAATCCAAAACCTAATACTGTCATTGAAATAAGACCTCCAATAACCATCAATGGCAACGTGAGCATCATGACGATACCCATCAACCTGCCCCAAAAGGCAATCCGTTTGTAATGCACTTCCATTCAATCACAACCTTTCTACTAGTTTCTATATCCTACCAATCTGGTTGAATTATTATTCGAACATAAGGGCGTAGTCGAAGCCGGTCTGACATAGGATAAGAAAACAGCAAAAAGGGGTAAGAGATTACTATATGTCAAAAAAAGGAAGGTGATAATCATGGAGAAGCGTTCGATATTAGAACAGGAGATTCGTGAGTGTGAATTACTATTAGACGACCCATTGATTCTCTATAAGAATGAATATTTGCACTTAATCCCAAACGGAAACAATGCGAGCCTTTGGAGTGAGTTCTGGCTATATGCGAAGCGACGTCAGCTAGTGAAATACTATTGCTCGGTTGAAGGGATTCGGGAGTTGAAATCGGAGTTAAAACGACTCAAGAAAGAGCTGAAAGAGTTAGATAGACAAGGAGCTTAATAGAGTTAGAAGGGTAACAATATAGATGATGGATGAAGAGGTGGCTGAGGCTGTCTCTTTTTTGTTTTGAAAGAGGATAGTGAATGTTTCTTTATTTCACACCATAGAATACTAGATATTCAACTAAAGGCGTGTTCTACACATCTATGAACAAGGAAACTAAAAACTATCAAATGGAGCGTGACAACAATGACAAAACAAGTCGTAATCGTAGCCGGTAGCAAAAACTTCAACGTGAATCTTCCTGATTTTCAATATGAAAAGAAGAGTTTGGAGAAAATGAAACAGGATTACCTTAAAGGAGATATTGAGTTTCAGCCAATGTGGGAAGAAGAGAACTCGAAGAAAGAACTCGTCCTTTCCGATTTGGATGCGATGATGGCTCTCTTGGATGAAATTGAAGGCAATCCGGATGTACTTATTCCGCATATCAACGAGATTCGGAAGAAGAAGAACGGTGACTTCTGGAAAAACTCTGGACAAGATGTGTTCATTGCAGAGAACTGTACAACATACTTTACTGACTTCACGAATGCCTGGAGTGCGTTGGTGCTTCGATTGGATGTAAACACGAATGATACGTGTACGCTGGAAGTGCGACATCGGACATACAGCTAAACAAAAAGACCTTCTCATTAGGAGAGGGTCTTTTCTTATGGTTTCGATATCATTTTTCCAAGAAAGCTTTCACTAAATTGTGAATCTCTTTGTTTTCACCTGTTTTTTATCCACTATTTTACTTAGATTTCATCTTAAAGAAGTTCGGGTTCGAGATAATCTCCTCGCAGAGTTCATTCAAATCATACGGAATCTTTTTATTCCCCTTGTTGATAGCTTCAGCATCCTTCAACCAAATCTGATGACGATGAGTCATGTCCACGAGGTCGAATCGGTCGATGTTGATATAAGTGAATAGCCACTTATCAATATCGTCTAAAGTGATGCCTTTTTCATCGAGGGCTTCTTCCAGATTATCTTCCTTCCATGATACAACCTGCGTGAATGGAAGACTTGAGATAGGGAGAGAACCGAAAAGATTGTATTCATGATAGACCTTTGGATAAACGGGACCGAACATCCATTTCATGAGAATGTCCTCAGCGTCAGTTGAGTCGAACAACGATACCGCTTTGCCCATGTATCTCATGTATTCACACTGAATGAAATAGAGTGTCTTCTGAAGAGCAATCGTGTTCGTTGGATTCCCAGCTTCCATCATCTTTTTGGCAATATAGTTGGCAATATCGATTGGATGGAGTGGGGGTCTTTGAGCTTTTCGTTGTTTAAATCGTTTAGCCGATTCAAAAATCTGGGAGAAGCTACGTGCATCTCTCTCTGTAATTTCAAACGTTCGCTCGACACCATCTACCATCATTGAGCAAGAAATGTTTCCCTTTTCGTTCGTGCTTAACTCATATAAAAACTCATCAATAACTGTTTTCTTTTTCTGCGTCATCTGTATCCGCTCCTTTAGAAGTTCTAAACCCCGGTAGGGTAAATTGTCTGACCGTGTAGTATTCACCGGCTGACACCTCTTAATTCCGTACATAGTAACGCTTGTTTACTTTCCGACAGGCATGACACGCTTCATCTTTGCTTTCAAGTGACGCTTTCAAGCCACCACCTATGACTATGGAAAGGGGTCGCATCGGAACGCCACATTCGCAATGTGTCGGGTCTAACCGATTCGCTTCTTTTTCAAGCATTTCTCTTTTTGGCGACCGTTTAAACGATACAAGTCGTGATAGGTTGGCAAGTGTTGATGTTTTCATGTTGATTATCTCCTTTTTGATTGAAATTCATGGAATACCTAAACTGTTTTCTCTATGGTACTCCAAATAAATGAAGAGAATCACTAGGAATCATCTATTGAAAACATTGACCTGATAATGAAAAACGAGGGAGAAATATCACGGTCTGAAATGATACGGTGAAACTACTAGAAAAGAAAAAAGGAGTGTTCGATATGAATGTGAAAGAAGTGAGAGCAGAACTAAAAGAAATAGACGACTTACTGGATGATTGTGTGAATGATGAGCTTGTTTATGTTCAAGCAAACTATGTAGTTCATGACCGATATGATTCCGCTTATGACCGTGAAGCGAATACCAATCGCAATGCAAGCTATGACTTTGATTGGATGAGAGAAACACTGGAAGAATGCTTAGATGCATTGGAGCTCCCGCATATTGAGGAACTAATGAAAAGAGCTGAATTACTAAGCGTACTTGAAAAGAACGGTTTAAAAGAGTGGGACATTTATAAGAAAGCTCAAGAGGGAGTTACTGATTCTTCTGAACGCTCTTCGATGGAAGAGTTTGAGCCAGGACAGATTGTGAAGGGAACGATTCAATCAATTAAGCCTTACGGGGTTTTTGTGAAGATTTCACCTTCAGTTGACGCATTGAGCTGGGTTAAACACATGGAGATTGAGGAAGGTATGGAAGTTGCGTTTAGAATTGGAAGCATTGACATAGAAAGTAACCGAATCAAAGGGGAAGTATTGTATGCCATGTAAAATCATTATATTTACCTACCTAACCCCATAGGTACTTCAAACGGATGTATTGATTACAAAAGCTCACGATATCGTGGGCTTTTTTGTTATACTAAAGGATATATTTGGATGATTTATTGTTTAGAATAAGAAGTATCGAAAACAAAGGAGTCGATTATCGACCATATAAGGAGGAAGTAAATATGCGTCATGCAGAAGTGCTATTGGAGAGTTATAACCAGGATGCTTTGGAAAAGGGATTAGGTGTGAAAATGCACGCCATCAGCCATGAGCAATTAGGGAAATTGTTGTCACATGCTCTGGGGTATGTCGATTACACTGACCCTGGAATTGCGAACGAATTGATGAAGCTTTTGGATGAGCCGGAACTCAACAAGCCGTTCTTTGAGTTATACAAAGAGGGGAAAGTCAATGAGCACTATATTGACCATGCAATTGAAAAGTGGCATGAATCATCAAGCGAATTGGAACTACACGAATACTTGGGATTAACAAAAGAACAATATGCACGGTATGTGGAAGAAGATAAACTCCCAGATATCGCATAAGAAAAAGAGCGGATATCCGCTCTTTTTTTGTATTCACCCTTTTTCAATTATCTTTTTTGTTACCCTCATCCGATTTTCCAATCAGCATATAATCACCATCGGACGTTTTATAGAGATATCCGCCATCATGCTTTTGAAACTGCTCAAAAGACGCATCTTTCTTCTTTTTTAACACTTTACTTAGGAAAGCTTTAAGCATCCTGTTTCCACCTCTTTCTCTTGAACTGAGCATAATCATCACCGCTATACATACCACCCGGTACATAATCTTTTTCCTTATCAAATGGAGAACAAAGCTCTCCCCAAATCACTGGGTACTCACTCCACATCTGATGTGCCAACACATCTTTCAACAAGCTGTACGTCAGCGTATTCCGTTCTTTTGCTTCTAAATACCCCCGCTTGATGATTTCTTCATCTGCGAGCAGGATATGAAGCCCCTCAATAGTGTTTCCTTCCTGGACTTCACATTCAATAATGAAGGCATCTTCCATCACTTCAACCGTCTCGCCATTTTCTTCCTCCAAATAGGAGAAGTCATCCACCCACCGAATGCGTTCAATCGTGAACGGCGTATCCAGGACATTTCGTAAGGTTTCCTCGATACTTTCTTTCAAGCCTTCTTCAGTTTTATCAATAAACATCTTCTTCACCTCGTTTATAAGAGAGACACTGTCTCTTCTTTTGTCATTATGGTTACCTTTACAACGGCATAAGGCATATCCTCAAAGACTCTGTATTCCCAATCAGAATCATTCGTCAGCATTTCTTTCCCGGCATTTACGGCATTTTCCTCTGTGTCGAATAGGGAGTTGTAGTCAATGTGAGACCTATTGTAGACATCAATTTCCCCATTGCCGACCTGTTCGAAAGAAATATATGCCCCTGTTTTTGTCACAAGGGCATACTTCGTCGTTTCTGTTATCTTCATTCATCCACCTCATCGTCATTCTTCACCTTTTGAACGAAGTCATTCCACCGTTCTCCATATACGTCGATGCTCAAAATAAACTCGCCGACAATGGCAATCGCTTTTTCGTAAAGGTCATCATTGTCAGAACTGTGCATGTTCTCATCAATCACGACCGCATACGGAACGGATTCTGCATCATCCGTGTAAACGAAGTAGTTCTCATCCGTTGCTTCAAGTGTTTGCATGCGGTAATCTGCAACCCACGCATTGTATTGGTCGCCTGTAAGATACCCTCTTCCGAAACACCAGGTCATGAACGTCTGGGGATTGAGGGGGAAACGACCATCTAAGATGGACTCTCCTAATTCTCGTTCCGTCTCCCGCCATTCTGTTACAAAATCCTGAATCTGTTTTTCTGTTGGTTTCATATTGAAACGCCTCCTTGAGTGAGTTGTGCAAACGCCTTTTCTTTTGCTTTCTCTATGTTAGTAGAAGGGGAGAGAGCTTATGCGTTAAAGGATGTAGCCCATCCCATGGAGGAATTCAAGAATAGTGTCTTTATCTTCTTTTCGAATGGAGAAGGTGAGGGTTTCTTTTTGGATGAAAGATGTGGCTTCTTCGTGGATTTCTCGTAGGTTTGGGGATAGCTCTAATTCATCTAAAGTTTCACTTATTCTATCATCAAGCTCTCCGGTAGGCGATTCGATGAAATCAAACATCTCTAAGTCCTTTTCCGTCACTACCTGCATCTGGATGTCAATGTCTGTTTCAGAATGCTTACCATCTAATCCCGAAACCCAAAGTGTCTCACCGAGTTCATCTTTAATTGCCTCATAGATTTCAGGTGTTAAGAAGATTTCATCTTCAACTACTGCTCCGCTATAATAAGCTTCTTCATATACTTTGAGGTGTACAAATTGTTTCATTTTATCCGCTCCCTTAATTGATTATCGTACCCTCAGTATACCATTTTTATTGACAATAGTCATTTATTTATTTATAAATTAAGTCAAAAATAAAGGGATTAATTATGAATAATTAGCATGGATATCTTAACAAATAAAGTTGTTATATTTGACAATAGTCAAGTATAATGAAGAATAATACATCAAAGGTATCGAAAAACGATAATGAATGAAAAAGGAGAGAGTCAGATGAAAACAGTTGAGCAAACGAAAGAGATGCTTATCAATTTGGAATCAAAATTAAAGCAGGAGTCTCAGAACCTGGAACGAGGATTTCAAGAGAAAGATTTTGAAAAGGTGAATCGTGCGGCAAAAGAATTAGATTTATATGCTCGTCGAGGATTTGAGTTGGGAATGGATGATGATTCCAAACGAATGAACCAGCGTGTCCGGGAAGAATTTTTCGAGCTAATGATGAATGAATTCGATGATGCAGGAATCGAAGTTTCTATGCCTAAACATGAACGAAATGGTGAAGCCATTTACTTCAAGATTCAAGGTGAAAATGTAGGAGTATTGTATGGGGAATTTGATGAAGTTCGAGGGGAGTTATTGTCGAATCAAAATCCTGCAACAGCAGTCATGAACAAGCTAGAGGATTACAAAGAAAAGCTTAAACATGAACGTCGTGAACAGGATAAGTATAAAAAGAAAGTATTAGAACTCCAAGCATTGAAAGAGAACCTTTCATTAATTCATACGGATGAATACAAAGACTATCGTGTAGGGAGCAAATCAAATTTGTTTTTTGTTTGGTCGCCTTATGCCAAATATACGGTTGTCCATAAAGGAAAATTTATTGGGAAGCTGGTCAATCGGTACAATCGAAAACAATTGGAGAAAATTCTCCTTCGTGACAAAACGAAAGGACGTTTTGACGATTATATCGAGCGGTCACAAGAGTTGGTAGATGTTCAGGAACCACTCATTGCATGCTACGAGAAGTCTTATCGGACATTGAGTGAGTCACAAGAAGAATTCACTAAACGCTTGACAGCACTTCTCCAAATTTTAAAAACATATAACATCCCAGTCAAAGAATAAGAAAAAGAGCTCTCATAAAGAGGGCTCTTTTCTATGCGTGACGCACGTTTTTGATTTTAATCGAATTTTTCTTCTTTATGTTTTTGAATAGAGCCTGTGTCTTTTTCTTTTCAGATGTTTTCTTCATGGATAACGCCTCCAAAATAAATGTTTCTACCATCATTGTCAATTTTCAGAAAAAATATACATAAAGAATGAAACTCTATCATAGCTTCTACTAATACAAGGATTTGAAGGGAGAAATGATAGATGAAAAGCGTAGCTTTAGAACAAACAGGAATTAAATTTTTCGATTGGATAGACTCTGTGATTGAGTCATTTCGGACAAGCATCACACTCGAAGTGACGGTTCCAAGTGCCGTGTATGCCAGAACTAGACTTCTCTGTGAATACATTTCAGAGAAAGTAGGTGTCCGCTATACCGTATCTGAATTCATTATGACCATCTATGAGGACTTTTTGCAGGAGTGTATCTCAAAATATCAGCCGAAGCGAATCTATGAACAGATTACGAGGGAATACGGCTACGGACAGACCTTAACCATTCATATGAACGAAGAAATCGCAACGGTTCAAAAGAGACCAGGCACGAGGACAATTCTCACCATTGAAATAGGGAAGCGGGATGCTGAAAAGGGAGAACTGATTTTAGAAGAGATGGATGAAATGTTTGGACAAGTTCCAACCCTTGAAGGATTGCTAGGAAAGTTATGGACGAACTTCATAGAAGAGTATAAGCAGGGGAACAATCAGAAAGCTCTGAATGCCATCATCCGAATGCTAAAGAAGGAAGCTAAGGAAATGGAAGAATAAGTCTGGCAAATGTCAGGCTTGATTCAGTCTATAAAAATTGACTATAGTGTTAATAAAAACATACAATAGTAATATAAAAAGATGCATCAAGGGGGAACACAAATGAACAAAACCAAACAAAGTCAAAGCGTAAACAATAAATTACACAAAAGAATTATCATTCTATACTCCATCGCAATTACACTGAACCTCATAACTATCTTATTCACGGTGCCCGCCATAATGGATATCATTTTGAATACAGTTGTGCTTGGTATTAATGTTGCGGCTCTTACGATTATTCTGAAAGAATACCGAAAGAACAAGCGTTTCTTATCGACCAAAGAGGGTTAATCCCTCTTTTTTTTTGTGCATAAAAAAGACCGACAATCGCAGAATACACCTGCTTTCGTCAGTCTTCTAATGGATTGAGCCAATCATCTACCGCCTCTGCCTTCATGACTCGTTCGACAAGCTCTTCACGGCGTTTTTCCATGTCCGCTTCTGTGTATCCATCGAAAGTGAGTTCCAATAAGAAATGAGCAATGAGCTCGTGCTTCGGCTTTTCGTGATTCAGGTATGCTTCAACATCCATTCCTAATACATGTGACCATGGAATAAAGTCAATTCCGATATAGCGGTCACCCTCTGTCGCATACACTTCACAGTACACTTCTTCCCCTAACTTTTCGGGTCTGATTTGCAATTTAGCATGTTGATATTCAGTAGTCGGAGTTTTTTGAAATAGTTCCAATAAGCATGATTCATATGCATGTTCGATATCTTCCCATTCACCATCTTTTTTCTTATCATAGAAAAGGCTTCTCATTGTTTCAACTGCTTTCTTTAACTCATCGATGTCCGAAAACAACCATTCCTTAACATTCATGAACATCACACTCCTTTTTCTTTTATTGTAATGGAGCTTTAGAGAAAAAATCTTCTTTTTTAGGTCTGAGGACTAAAAAATAAATACAATTTAGTCAAATTTATTTATTGACCATAGTTAATATTGTTTGTAAGATAAGGGTATTAAGAATAAAAGGAGTGGTGTTATGCCAGTAGAAATCAATAAATGTTTTCTAGATATTGTGAAGCAGGATGAAGAGCTTTTGTTCTTTGAGAAACTCGGAGCACGAAAAGACATTCAAAGTCTGCAGATGTACCTGCGTAATTCGAATGCGGGGCAGGTTGCTTTAAAAGGGAAAGATTATGAGCAACTTGGACTTGTTGATGTCAGTTCCGGTTTTGTCAAAGGAGCCGTTAAAAAGCTTGTTCGTTTACTGCATCCCATCGGAATTGAAGAAAAAATGGTGTTCCAAACATTTCGATTCCATGACTATAGCGTGACCATTCGATATATCGATTCCAAAACACCGTTTTACATGATGTCTGTTAAACGATAACAAGTCCGTTATAATCATGTGTTCATCCCCAATAGAATAGCAATTATGAGAAAAAAGGAGATGACAAAATGAAGAAATGGTTATCCATTGTATTAACAGTCGTGCTAGGGGTATCCTTGTTGACGGGAATTCAGGAATCGGCAGAGGCAAAAGCTGGTTCGAAATTCTCTGTGAAACTCGAAAAATGCATTGACGGCGATACCGCACAATTCTCGAAAGTTGGAAGAACGAGGTTTCTTTATGTTGATACACCGGAATCAACGAACAAAATCGAACCTTACGGAAAAGAAGCGTCTGCTTACACGTGTGCTGTCATGAAAAAGGCGAAAAAACTAGAGCTTGCCTATGACGGGACGAAAAAAGATAAGTATGGACGGACATTGGCATGGGTATTTGTCGATGGGAAGCTTTTGCAATCCGACCTAACGAAACGTGGATACGTTAAAGGTTTCTATGATTATGGAAACTATTCGTATGAGTCACAGCTACATGCTGACTTGAAATATGCAAAGAATAATAAAAAGGGTCTATACAGTGGGAAAAAAAGTGAGCTTGATTCACCACCCGTTCCGGCAAAAGGGGAGAAGTTCAAAAACTGTACGGAAATGCGAAAGAAATATCCGAATGGTGTAAAAAAGGGTCATCCAGCATATGAACCGAAACACGACCGTGATAAAGATGGCGTTGCGTGTGAAAAATAAGAGCCTGGGATTTCTCCCAAGCTCTTTTTCTATTCTCTTGCCAGTCGTGTCATTTCACGTTCAAAGATGGTGGCAGGTGTTTCTCCGGGTTCCATCTGACCAAACTGCACCTTTGCACCAATTTTAGCAATGGCACTGACGACCGGATAGACACGCTCACTCATGTGCTTTAAGTTCTCCGATGAGGCATATTTATCTTCTATTTCAGCTTCTACATAGTGGTCAAAAATATTCACGCACTCATTGATGAAAGCGATAAGCGGGAACGTTTTATTCCCTTCATTATTCGATTCGAAGAGATGGAAGTTCGGACTTTTATAGAAATATTCTTGATAAAGCTCCTGGTTTCCCTCACAAACAAACTCTATGATTTCTTTCTCATAGACAAATGTTTGGTTGTCAGCTGTCACATAAAACGGGAGATAGTGGCAATTGTCTAGCGTTCCTTCATAGATAACGGGCAACATCATATCCCAACCTTTACTATCAATTTCCTTTCATTATAGCATAAGAAAAGACCCTGGAATGGGGTCTTATTTGTCCTCTTTTGAAGGAGGATTGAGCCGTCGTTCCCGCTCATCATCTTCCACGTTATCACGCACAACCTTTTGAAGAACAAATGAACTCATGACAAGGAAAAATGTTCCCATTAAATAATAGCCCTTTACGCTCAATGTCTCTTTCAACGTGTAAATCCCAATCAGCATCATTCCTAATGCAAGAGCAAAGGATGCCCACGCAAGGAAGGTAAACGCTTGTGTATTTCGTCTTTTCATTTGACCAGCTCCTTTAAGTTTGTTTCACTACGCATTATCTTATATAAGTTTTCAGAAAATTATCAAAGCCTCAAACACAATAAGTCGGCATAATGCTGTTGCCTAAGAAACTACAATGAGTGAAAAGAAGGGGGAGATAAATTTGGGAAAAAGAAAAGTGACAAAGAACCAATATGAATGGCAAAGAAAAGAAGTTCGTTCCTTTCAGGAATCAGGTGTCATTTCGTCAGAACAAGGAGAGAGGATGTTGCAACAGTATGAGGTGAAGAAAGAGCAAAGTGTATTCTTGAGATTCGTCCTCATGTTTGGGGCGATTTTGTTAGGGCTTGGTGTTCTGAGCTTTATTGCGAGCAACTGGTCAGAGATGTCCAATGGGTTCAAATACTTCGTTCTGCTAAGTGGAATGATTGGGTTCTTCGGTGTCGGATGGAAGTTTGAAGAACATTCTCCGAAGACAGCAAGAAGTCTTCATATCGTCGGAATCTTGGTGTTTGGAGCATCCATTTTCTTAATCGGACAAATGTTCCACTTGGGCGGAGATTTTTACGGGGCGTTTCTCGCATGGGGAATCGGTAGCATCGGTATTGGGTATGTATTGAAAGACCGGCTCATCATTATTTTCTCAACAATTCTATTCATGATTTATGCGATTGGGTTTTCGGGAGACAATTTGAAATTTCCATTTGTTGCGTTAGTGGTGCTCATGGGACTCGTCGCTATCAATCATCGTTTGGGCTATTCAAGAGTCTTGACGGCTATGAATTTTGTCTTTGCTTGGTTACTCGGGGTTATTTCCGTTTCGTTGACCCTCTATAAAACCGACAACATTGAAGAGCATTTCGTCTTTATATTTCTTTTCGGATTCTTGTTCGGACTGTCCTTGCTCTATATGAAGGTTCCGGTTCACGTCCAATCGATTGTTAGAATGCAAGGACACCTTACTCACGGACTTAATGGCTTCATCCTTACATTTGGCGACGTGTGGCAATCGACAGAATGGGCAATCGGGTTTAGCATCTTGTATATCCTGTATGCGTTCTATTTATTAAAACAGGGAAGTCTGTTTAGTATTTTGCTTATCAGTGCCCTTGTTATTCGCTTCTATATCGACCTATCGTTTGATTTTATGCCAAAATCTCTAGTGTTTATCATAGCGGGTGTCATGTTGCTCGTGACCGGATATATCTTTGAGAAAAAACGGAAAGAGGGGGGAGAGAAAGATGAAAAAGAATCTGTATAAACGAATGCTCGCCTATGCGATACCGCTTTTGATTGTCGGAGGGATGACCTATAAACCATTAACAACGAACCTATTCGGTGAAGACATCGTGTTAAAGACAACCCCGCTTGACCCCCGGGATTTGTTTCGAGGAGACCATGTACTGATTGATTTGGATATTGAGAGAGTTCCAATAAGGCGGATAAGTAATGGTGTTCAAGAGGAAATAACAGATAGAGGGAACAATGGCTTTTTTATGGGGAAAGAGATTGATGTTTATGTTCGACTCACTCCAGAAGAGAACCAATACGTAGTGAGTCAAGTCGTTTTAGAAAAACCGTCATCAGGGATATATCTGAAAGGAACCATTAACCCATATGACATTTATGATGAGAAGCAAGATGTCCCGATTCACTACAATCTCGACCGTTACTTCGTTCCAGAGAACACAGGAATGGCACTTGAGGAAGGGGCGAGAGAAGGAAATGCCCTGGTCTCGCTGAAGGTGAAAGATGGATATGGCGTCATTCAGGAGGTGACCCTTGATGAAAGTCCGAGACTTGACCGTTGAGCAGTACGTGAATCGTCAAGTAAAAAACTCTAAAAGTGTTAGAAAGGTAAAACCATTAGAAAAAGTAGATAAGAAAGCAGAAAAGAAAAGGGGCTGATAAGGCTCCTTTTTCTATGGAATGGTTTGTCTCTGAATGGAGTAGGATAGAGAAAACAATATCTGGTGTTGACACAATCAACGTGAGGAGTGAAAGGTATGGAAAACAAAGCAGTGAAGGTAATCAAGGAAGTCGTAGGCGAGGTAAAAGACGCCTTTAGTCAGATTTTCTTTGAAATTGAATATGAAGTGTTCCCGCTTCGTGCTATCTATTTCGCAAATGTAGAAGCGAAAACAGAAGAAGAAGCTCTTCAAAAGTTCTGGAAAGAACATCCACGGGCGATTGTTCGCAGTGTGAATGATATCAGAAAAGAACCTAAACTTCGTAATCCGAATTTGTCTTAAGAGCAAGACCATCAACGTTCAAAGGAGTGTTTTTACATGGGAAAAACATATGCTAATCTCAAGGAAAAACTTATGGCGGTTCCGGGTTCAAAGGAATTCATGGCGTCAAAAGAAGTCGTTGAATTTAAAGAAACGTATCGAAAAGCAAAGGAAGAAGCTGTTCAAAAAGAAAAGGAATCTATCGATTCCCTATAAAGAGCCGATTATCGGTTCTTTTTTTGTTTTAAAAATATTTTATGGGGAATGAACATAGTATAAGAAGTTGACAATAGACAACAAAACAGGGGATAGCTAGGCTCATGACGGAGTGCTATCACGACGAGACCAGGTAGTGTCTCAAACTCACATAAGGCGTTCGAAACGAATAGCTTCGGGTGGAGGGGAGAGAAGCGAAGCTTTGTGTGAGTTATGCCTTCCGCAAAAAAAGACATTTGCTATGTCCGCAAACAGGACATTGCTACGTCCGCAAATAGGACGCTTAACTAAATACATACCATACATATTGTACATATTATCCCCTTGAACACGCCCCAATTTAGAGGCGTGTTTTTAGTTATGAATTATCATATTTCAGGTTCATTAGAACGTTGTTTTTGATAAGTATCACTCGTGATGCATAGCATAAGGAAATTTAGAAAAGAGGAGTGGGATATATGAAACGAGTACAAAAGATGATGGCAATGGGAATGTTGGCAACGAGTGTCGTGGCACTTTCTGGTTGTACATTGACATTGCCGCAGTTGAGTCAACATGCTGACCAACCGACGATTACAGTGACGCAGGAAGAGCAGGAGAAATACATGAACTTTGCAGGTGATATTACAGGACAAGTGTTATCGTTGACAGCGGCGTTCCTACAGATTGCGTCAGATTTTGTGCAAGACCCGCAGAATATCGAAGCGTTTACGGATGCGGTTTCAGGTACGTTGACAGCGTTTAGTGAAGGTGTTTCAACAGCCATTGACCAGCAACGAACGATGGAGGTTCCACCGGAATTAGAAGGGGTTCATAAAGAGCTGAATGCAACGTTGACCGACTATGAAGAAGGAATTGCCGATGTTCAAGAAGGATTGGAAACCGGCAACGTCTTCAAGATTACGGCGGGCGTACTAAAGATTCAACAGGCACAAGGTGATATGGAAGCATTGCAAGGACAACTCGGACTATAAAAAGCACCCGTTATGGGTGCTTTTCTATTATGCTTCTACAAGTTCGACCATTTCATTAAGCGTCCGTTCAAGGTTAGGATAGCCGGTCAAGTAGACCAGTTTTACTTTCGGATTCTTTTCCAGCTCATTCATCAGCTTGTAGTAGAAAGGATGATTGAAGTAATTGGTCATCAAGAAGACGATATCTATGTTAGAGATGAAGGAAATGTCCCGGTTTAGACTATCCACATCCCGGTATTCCATTGAAGGCAGAGCCTCTTTCAGCTTATTGACGAGCTGAGGATGTCCACCAAATAAAACAGCTTTTTTACTTTCGATTAATGATGTTGCCTTTTCTACAATATTAATGGACTCATTCGTGTCCGGATGTTCAGCTCTTTGATGATATGCATAGTTTCGGAGAGCTGTCACTTCATTCTTTAGAGAGATTTCATCTTCTTGCTTTTTCTCCATGGATTTCATTTGTTCTTCTAGCTTTGCGATATACGCATCCTTTTCAGCAATCTTCTTCTCAAGTTCACGGTCACGTTTCTGGAATTCTTCCTTTTCTTGCTCCCAGGACTTCTGCTCCGTTGTTAAACTTTGCTCTTGTAAGACAAGTTCTTCCTGCTTTTTAATAGCATCAAAATAGAAGTCAGAGAGTTCTTGATAATGATTTATCATCATTGTCAAAATCACCGAAGCAGTTAGAAATAGCTCCCACTCTTCTTCCTTTAAACGACCTTTCTCAAGAGATTGTTGGAACATGACATAGATGCTCAAAAACTCATCACGTGTAATTTTCGAGAGTCCTGTGTAATTAAAATCATTCATATGATGCTCACGCAGAATTCCAGTGAGTGGTTTATAATAACGGAGCAAGCCCTTCTTATAAAGAGAGTCATAATTGCCTTTGTTCAAAATCTCTTTTTTCTCAGAAGAGGAAAGCTCATTTTTAATCAAATAACTTTCATGCTCTTGAAAGAACCAGTCCACATTGTGAGTGACAGGGATTTTGACACCAAATGTTTTTTGAAGTGTTCTCAGAGCATTTAACTTTTCCTGGTCTTTCAATTCTTTCAAATGTTCATCCTGTGCCCCCATGACTGAGTTGTTTTGAACTACATTATGAATCAACGTACTCCCTGCTTTGGATTGAAAGACCGGCAAGAGGGAACTTCCATGAAGGATGACCATTAAAAGGACGAGGTTGTGCTGTTCTGCAGAAGAAATCTCAGGGTTTTCTTTAAACATATAGTCAAAGAACGCCATCACATCAAAGGATGAACGATTTTGAATGTAATTGATGTATCGTTTGTAAACCCTTTGTGAAATCTCCATCAGCCATTCGTCCACATCGCCTTCTTTTTCATGCAGAGCATATAAGGAGTACACCTTTATCGTCATGGCACGGACAGGAACCGTCAATGTTTTCAAAACAGCAAGTTCGTAAAAGGAACTAGCTACATAGCATTCGATTGCTTCCTTTTCTCGTTCGTCATATTCCTGATTAATCGATTCCCACAGGGATTTATTGCTTGCGAGTGCGATTAATCCACTACCTTCAATCCACCGATTCTTGACGATATCAAGCTCTTTACCATTCATTTTCAGAATTAATGTGTTCTCAGAGAAACTCATCTCACTCAACTCCAGTTATTGTTATGTATACATAATCATAATTCACTTTTCGTCTATTGTCAATTTTAGTTGACAAAAAAGCCAGAGCATTATGCTCCGGCTTTGTACTCAAAATAAGTTGGGGTGTTACATGGGGTTTTCACAAAGGTCATACCTGTCTTCTCCCAGAAAAGAATAGAAGAGGATAAGGCATGTCCATTGATTCTAGGATAACACGCTTTCAGCATTTCAACAAATCGGGTTCCGTATCCATTTCCTTTTTCGAGGATAAAGAAATACCCAATGGCATAGGTTCCGTTGACTTCCTGCCCCTGAATGCCTCCTACAACTCGTCCATCCGCTTCAATCAACTGAAGAGGGAAGGAAAAATCAACACCTTGTGACTCAAATTCATCCCATAAGTCTTCCTGTTCAATGTAATAAAGGGATTTTGCTTCTGACCAAATGTTCATAGTCTCAGTTCGAACGGTTGGAGTCCGCCTCCGGGTTGAGCGTAAATTTCCGCTCCAATAGATTTCCAGAATGGAGCCGCCTTTGGTAAGGCATCCCCAAAGATAAACCCGTTTTTGTAACCGAGTGTCATCGACTCGACAAACAGGCGACCATATCCTTTTCCTCTTTCAGATGGCAGAATGCTTATCCAATGGACTTCGACATGGCTTCCGTCCGCTGTTACATCAGCACAGCCCACGACAATCCCGTTTACTTCATAAAGCCATAAACTATCATGTTCTCCCCAACCCGACGCTTCCAGTTTCTCACGAAGTCCGGATTCTTTTTCGAGTCGAAGCTCAGATTCGTTTTCTTTTATCAATCTGTACATATTCATGCACTCCTTTGATTTGTTTATCTTATATGGTATGTTCATTCGTTGTATATTAGCATATAGTAATTTAATTTTATTGACAATAGTCTAATCAATAGAGATAATAAAAATAGAAGAGAGAAGGGGGAATGAAAATGGTCAAACGAAAAGAGTTCCTCTACGACCAAGAGCGAGAACGAATGAAACAGCTACAAGAGCCACTTGGCATGAGGGTGGAGAACTATGAAGAAGCATGGGAAGAAGGACGCTTTGAGAGTCGCACCGGCATGACGAACAAGCAGTCTATGGATGCCCCTTACAAATTCCACGGACGGTGGGAATGGTGGGAAGGGGACAACTTTACGTATGGATATCGAAAAAAGACCTGGAACACAAGGAAGCGTAAAAACGCCAAATCTCGAAAGCCTAAAGCGAAAAAATACTACCGGAAATCACGGAGCAAGCGGGTTTTCACAGAAGACGTGATTCCTGTGCACGTGGAATTGTGGGTGCAGGAGCGGGATGAGCACACGGCATACATGATTTCCATGGGACGCATGCCCTCTTGCAAATGCAAAGGGTGTCAGTATCCACTCGCTTTTAAGTACATGGATAATCACGATATGGCTCTCTGCCATGACTGTGCTGAAGGACTAAGAGATGAAAGCTTTATCAACGAGATGAAGGGAGCCTGAGCCATGCTTGATTGGTCAACCATCTGTTTTGGCATCGGGCTCGTGCTCTTTTTGCTTGTCAAATGGGATGTTCTTCAAGGGGTTGTGTACTCCTTACTCTTTGACAGCATGGGCACGTCCCTCTATTTGATTCAGGAAGCGTCTGGAGATTTCACAGAACGCCTGATGCTCAATATCGGCGTACCCGTCGTACTAATCATCATGAAAGGGATTCTGGCTTTCCTCATCGTTCAAGGATGGAAAAGAGTGCGGGGAGAACAACGAAATTGATTTTTGAATGATAAATCATTGTCCGTAAAACTATAATGAACTATCAATACAAAAATGGCGTGGACACTGTTCACACTTTACCTGTACAAGGGTTTAGAACTTTCAAAGGAGACGATGACAATGAGTAAATTCTTAAAACAGCATGGCAACGAAGGCAATGCAGTTATCTTGACGAGAGAATTGGATGACTTCATGGAGCATCACGGCTTTGAGAAGGATACGTCTGCCTATGGTGACAATGAAATGGGTTGGTCAACAGGCTTCTACGATAAAGACAAGAACAACTTCTACCGTGTTCATGTGACTGCTGAATCCATTAAGATTCATGAGGAATACGATTGTGGTGGTGTTATTTGCAGTTGGAATACGCATGTATCTGAACACCATCTGGAGAGCGACAAAGCGTTCTTACATTTGCTGGAATTAGCCTATGAACCACTGAATATTTAAACAAGAGACCTGATTTTTAGGTCTTTTTTTTGTACAAAAAAACAGAAGGCATAAACCCTCTGTCGTTTGACTCTATTCATTTTCGTTCTTCCGGATGTCCACAATGAATGCAACAATCCTCATCGTACTCATCGTTTTCCTCATCGTAATAGTCGCATTCTTTTGTAGGACTCTCTTTGCAGTACCAACCCTTGGTTCGATACTGACAGTCCGGGCACGTGCCTTTTCCGTAGTTCTCTACCATATGTTCATGCGGGCAGACATGATGTTGTAGCCTTTCGATTTCGTAATTCACTTCACGTAATTTATCTTCAAGTCCTTGCTTTGATGATAACAATTGATTCATCATCTCTTTTATCATTCTGGCGAATCCTCCTTTTTGAAGCAGTCACTGAATTTCACCTGAAGCGATTCCATAGAAACGTCTTTCGGAAGTACTTTCTCAAGCTCTTTCGCTTTTTCTTTTAGGGCACGTACTCCTTCTTCTGAACTAAAATAGTCAATGATGACATGATACGATACCTTCTCAGATTCTTCTTGTAATCGTGCGATGAATTCCTTTTCTACGAAGTGTGTGGCAATTCGTTTTGCCCGCTTCGAAAGGGAAGGGAGTTTGACATCCGGAACACCTGAAAAGATTAAAGGAATATCCGTCATCAACTCAATGACAATTCCGTCTTTTGTGATATCGCCATAGCCGACAGCTTGACTCCAGTCATCCTTACGCTTTTCCCATTCTTTTTCTGATAGTTTTTTCGGCTTATCTACGTTGTTCCAGTAAGCATACTCTCTCACGCCTGGAAGCTGTTCAAATGATGTTTGAATCGCTTTTACGTCACAAGGAATGAGAATCGCAAGCGTTTTGCTTTCTAAGGGAAAGATGACAAGTTTAGACTTCACATCAATATCTCCACGGAACACGCTGTTTGATTGACGACGTAGTTCACCACGAACATAGGTCAAGATAGTTCGGTCTTCATCATACCCTTCGTTGCCTTCCATACGTGAATTAAACTCATCAGCTGTCATCACCGTTGCCAAATCGTGAAGGTAGATAGCTTCTTTCATCATTTCCAGATAAACGTATTTCTCTGTTTCCACCTCTGCAACCTTCCGAAGTGGGGCAACCCAATCATTCAATTCCTTTAGGTTCATGTTCGGAATTTTGTATCCATTGTTAATGACTGTACTCATGTGTAAGCACTCCTTTTTTGATTGTCGTTTTGATTAAACTAACTCGTACTCTGTATCCCAAACATTAAAACCTCGTGTTACGCTTCCTAATTCGTTTTTCAACGTAATGGTTTCGACGGATACAATCCCATCATCACTGTCATTCCGTCCAGAAACGGTCAGCACCGTTCCTTTTTTAACCTTGGTTAACCCATAGGCGGAACCGTAGCATACGTCTCTTGTCACTTTGATTTTGTCTCCAGCAGTTGCTTTCATCATCATCTCTCCTTTTAAAGTTTGATACCCTGGATAGGTTTCACTAACCTGGATAGGTAAAATGGCGTTTCCATACCAACTTCATTGCTTCTTGTATGATACAAGTCCGTCAAGAAAAATATAGACGCCTCGTTAGAAATAAAGAAAGACCCGGAATTTCTTCCGAGTCTAATAGATTGGTCGTTTCTAACCGAAAGTCCACGACGCAGACATAGTCTCCTACTGCCTTTGCTTTTCAAGCACCAGGGGGTACCCTTCCACTGGATGGGGTCTCAAATTTAGTATACCTCTATTATTGACTATAGTCAATATATTAAATGGCGAGTTAAGCAAGTTGATGTCTTTTAACGGAAGGACATTCTTTGAGGACAGTTTTTATGGGGACGATACGACCTTTGGATGTGTAGAAATCGTTTCCGACGGAAGTGGAGAGCTTTTTTTCTTTAAAGCGGGATTCGTTTTGGAGGAACCAAGAGCGGACTTCTTCAACCGGGAGGATGTAGAGGGTCTTCCATTCGAGGAAATAGTAGAAGAGGTAATCGGCTTCTGTATAAAGGAAACAGCCTGGTGTACCCTTTTGTTCATTGCTGACAGTTTCAAAGAAGAAGTTTCCGGATGTATACCGGTCGATTTTCGCTTCGATGCGTTTCATTGTCTCTTTATCGTTATCAAGGTAAACCCATAACAGGTCGATGTCTTTCTTCTGGAAGGCAGAATGCTTTTCAACATTAATAATGGAGAGGGAAGCGGGGAAGGAAGCGAGGAATGCTTCGATGTCTTGAATCCCTTTTTCGGCGACAGCGAATGTGTCTTCAACCGAATAGCGGTTCATGGTGGATTGGATGGGGAACACCTCCTGTTTGATATGTAGCTTACTCATAGTTATACATTTTTTATTGACAATAGTCAATATTTAAGTGATGATAGATATAATAAAAATACTGGAATACATAGTAGGAGGGGATGACATGCCCAAAAAGAAAACACATGAAGAATTTGAAAAAGAAGTGTTGGAGATTGGAAAGGGAGAGTATGAGCTATTATCTCAATATCAAAATACGAGAACCAAAGTATTATTAAAGCACGTCGTTTGCGGCAATGAATACGAAGTGCGACCCATGAATTTTTTAGATGGAAGACGTTGTGCTCACTGTCGTGGGATTTCTCCTACACAATTCATCAAAAAGAATTCTGCATCTTTTAAAGATGAGGTGGAACAGTTATCAAATGGTGAGTTCACGGTCGTTGGAGAATATTCAAATGCTCATACAAAGGTTGAAATTAAACATAATCGTTGTAAAAAGGTACATGGATATATTCCCACCGCATTTCTCTCAAGAAAAGGATATTGTGTCTTTTGTGGGGAAGGAAAGAAAAATAGGAAGACAACTGATAGCTTTGCTAATGAAGTTTCAACATCTACAAACAATGAATACGAATTGCTATCGGCATATATAACCAGTAGAGAAAAAGTAACAATACGTCACCGTACTTGCGGTTACGAATACGAAGTAACTCCCCACAATTTCTCTAGGGGAAGCAGATGTCCTAAATGTGCTGGAGTTATGAGGAAAACACATGTTGAATTTATGAATCAATTTCAAACATTAAAAGAAGAGGAGTATGAAGTTCTTTCTGAGTATGTAAATTCTTACACCCCAATTAGATTCAAGCACTTCGTGTGCGGTTCTGAGTTTATGATTTCACCGGGGAAGTTTCTAAACGGCGGACGCTGTACAAACTGTCGCTCAAGTAAAGGGAAAAGACTTGTCGAAAAAATCCTTATTAAAATGGGGGTAATCTACAAAAAACAAGTGAAACTTGAAGGATGCCAAAATATTAATTTTCTACCGTTCGACTTTGGAATCTTCGACGATTTTGGGAAACCACTATTTTTAATTGAATATGACGGAATCCAACATTATAAAGAAAAAGATTTTTTTGGTGGAAGAAGTGGTTATCTGACAAGAGTTCAAAATGACCGTATTAAGTCCAACTATGCTAAAGACAAAGGAATCCCTTTGCTCCGGATTCGCTATGATGAAAAAGACGCAGAAAAATTATTGCTCCATGCAATTAAAAATTATTTCAAAAATAATGGAAACTCGTATATAGCTATCTAATAATAGAAAAAGAGGTGATGTAGATGAAAGATACATGCACAAACAATAAACAACTCAACATCGTCGTCCTGACAGGTGCCGGAGTGAGTACAGATAGCGGTATCCCGGACTTTCGTGGGAAAGAGGGAGTCTGGAACAAGGAGGGGAATCCAGAAGCCATTATCACCCGCTCTTATTTTATGGGTTATCCCAAACTTTTTTGGGCTCAGTATAAAGAGCTATTCAAGGAGAAACTCACGATGAATCACCAGCCGAACCGGGTACATGAACTGGTAAAAGAGCTTGAAACAGTTGGAAAGGTAACCGTATTGACACAGAATATTGATAGTTTACACCAGCTTGCTGGTAGTGAACATGTTTTGGAGATGCACGGGAGCTACCAAACAGCGAGCTGTCCGAAATGCAAACTTGCATATGACGTGAACCACATTAATTCAAATGACATCCCCCGTTGTACCCGTATCAATAAGAAGGGGAATGTGTGTAATTTCATCTTGAAACCGGATGTTGTCTTGTTTGGAGATACCATCCGCCACTGGAAAGAAGCAGAAGCGGTACTTGAATCTGCTGACCTTTGTCTCATTCTCGGAACGTCCCTTCGTGTCAAACCATTTAACACATTGCCTGAATTGGCGAAAGACAATGGAGCACGACTTGTATTCATCAATAACGAAGGAACCGAATTCGATGAGCTGATGGATGAGATTCATTTAGGGCATATTGATGAAGGATTGGAGAGGGTTCTGCAAGCCTTCAAAAATGATGAAGAGAGAGATATGTGGAAATGACCACATTATTTTCTCTTCTTTTTTATTTTGACAAAAGTCTAAAAAATAATATGTTTTTAGTGTACAAAAACCCGTTTTCTTGGTATACTTAGAGTATAGAAAAACGGCGGAAGGTGTTGATATATCAATGTTTTTAGAACTTGTAAACAGTCAGGATTTAGATGTAATTCAGGATTTCGATACGTTTGTAGAAAATGCAGTTGAACGTGGTTCGGATATGGAAATCAACGGATTATTGAATGAATATTGGGATGAAGATGATGAAGAATCTTTAGAAGAATTTGTTCAGACGATGAAGAAAGATGTTGGTCTTTATTACTCCGATGACAAAGAATTTGCGGAACATGTGAAACGCTTTGAAAAAGAAGGATATGATGTCACACCGGCAATCCGTGCATGGACAGAAGGGTATCTCGAATCACTAAACCAAGACTGAAGAGGAGTGTTCTTATGAACGAAAAAACAGTTGTACCATCACAAAAACAGGCGGAATTTGACCAAAACTTTACTCAAGAGGAGTCGATGAACTTGAACTACACACAAGAGGAATTAAACCAGTATCCATTGTTACCAAAAATTGAAGTGGGTATGACAGTTGTTGCGTTGCCTGATAGCGACTACGAAGGTCTTGGTGGTGTCATTACGGACATCCTTTATGGAGAGACACGGGAGACAGAAAATGAAACGATTCTCGATATTGTTGTCGATTTTGAAGAGTACGCTCCACTGGAGAAGACGCATCCGCATTTGAACGGCACGGGAATCAGTGGTGTCATGATGGGAGAAGACGAACTAGCCTTTGCTTTTGATGCAGAAAATACGTACATCACCGCAAAAGGACAGTTGTACTGTAACGAATGTTCAGAGCTCAAAACCACTGTCGTTCAAACACTTGAAGAAGACCATCGCTGGGAATGGACGGGTGAGAAATACGAACACAGTGTATCGTATGGTGGTGGCTATAAGAAGTTTGATGATTGTGGACATGAAGTCTACGGAGCGAATGAATATCTTTCAACGAAACCTGACTATTTAACTGAGCCGTTGTCAGAAGAAGAAATTAAATCATTGCGTGATGAAGCCGGATATATTTCAGGCATCGTAGCTATCAGCCTTTCTAATTTGATTGAGGGTGACCGTGATAACTTCCTTGATTACATTTCGTATAAATTGACCGGCTCCCCGCTCCTCATGGACATCGACTTCAAAGTAGTCGGAGGCGTTCCAGATAATGAGGATTTGGTATTAATGGAGGTCGTTGGTGATGCAAGTGGCATCGTTGAAGTCGAGTACGATAATTAATATCAAGCACACCAAACAGGGGGAAAGACTCTATGGAAAAAGTAATCTATGAGAATGGAATCTCGGACACATTAGAAAAGCCTTTTTCAGCTTGTTGGATAGTTTGTAGTCCACATGGTGACTCGAATCTAATTATTGGAGAGACAGATAAGGTTAAAGAATACTGGGGAAGTCTTGACGACAGCTTTGACTTCCAGTGGTATCTATTCAATAGCAAAGAGGAAATGGATACAGGCATTAAACAAATCACAAAAGAGCCCGCACCGTCTGGAGAGTGGATGTTGTTTACTGTGGAAAATTGCGTAAATGGTTTATATCCAAATGAACAGAATGGAGGACAACCTATCATGGAACAAATTCTTGATGTCACCTATGTATCCGTTTGGGACGGTGGGTTTGAAATCGAAACGAAGGCAAAGTTCAATCGGGATACCATGCAAGTCTTTGACATCGAATCCGTTGAAGGTATTGATGATGAGGGTGATGAAGTAGAAATCCTTGAGGAAGAATACATCCTTCTGTCAGATGGCACGAAATTCTATGTAGAAGAAGATGGCGGAAAGTATATCGCCTACTAAATGGAAGACCTCGATTCGGGGTCTTTTTCTTATCTATCATCTGCATACCATAAAAGATATTGAATCAAGGTGTGCTTTCATTTGTGGCATATTTTTAAAAAAAGGAGAATGTACATGACAAGTAATGTCAAAAAAGAAGATTACTTATTTGGAAGATGTCATTTGTTTGCTCTAATATGCTCTAAAATAACAGGTTATGACATTCAACTATTATGGGATGTCGATTATTGGCACGATGGAGCTGAGCACCCCTCAACTGTTCTTGTGCATGCCTATGTGGTTTCACCTGATGGTGTCATGTTGGATGCGGATGGTCTCTTGACTGTAGAACGGCTACAGGCGGATTATGAAGTGAATGAGCCTCTCACAGAATCGGTCTCTGTGGCTGAACTGGAAAAGATGATTTCAACCAATCTTCTTGAAGAGTTTGAGACAGGTGAACAAGAAAGTTTAGCAATCATGGTAAATTCAAGCCTGACATTGTGATTATGTAGTGAACTGCATAGGATAGGACATAGACAAAAAGCAGTCGTCTATTGAGACAATTTACTTTAAAGGGAGGAATCTTTAATGAAAGGATTCTACAAAGGAAAACGGGAGTTCGTCATGAAAGGCGAGTACAACTGGGAAACGAAAGGAAAGTCAGGAGCTTGTCGAGCGACTGGACAGTTCATCAAAGATGGTGAGCCGTATTATCTAGTGGTCGTGAATGGGCAGGGCTTTTCGGAAATGTATCCGAAAGAGGGGAATTTCATCATCAAGAAAGACGTATTCGATGAACTGCTTGAAAAGCATGCAGGGAAAGGTGATGCGTCGATTATTGAGCTGTTCAACAAGAAGCAACCGCCTGCTAAGAACCGGACACCTATCAATGAAGAAATGACCGAAAAGATGCGAGAGATTCTCCGTCTTCGAAATTTCTACATTCATAAGGAAACGAAGGACAAGCTCTACTTCAAATATGACCGGACTGATTCGTCCGCCGGTTTCATGTTCGATAAACGAAGTCTTCGCTTAGAAAATCGGAGCCGACGTAAAAAAGGGTTACTTGGTGGAATGGTTGAGGCAGAGTTGATGTCACGATTACGTGAAGAATTGTTGGAGTTGCCAGAAGGATACCGTGTCGGAAAAGTGATGAAGCAAGCGACGGACATGGTCAATCAGATGATGGGGCAATAAGGAGGAACTACGATGAAAGAATCGTATACAATCAGAGAAATGCCTGCTGACCATAAATACCCGGAGATGAGCTACGGCAATCACGGGGAAGGGGGACAGGCAATCTATCAAGGAGAGTCCTTAATCGCTTATGTATGGGTTCATCTAACAGAGCATGAATCAACGAAAGGCGTTAAGCGAACAATGGAGATGGAAATGATAGAGGTCATGGAAAAAGAACAGGGACACGGAACAGCTATTATCACGTTTCTGTTTCAACACTTCAATTTGGAATCGATGAACGGATACATTCTCTTTGAGGACAACATGCGTCCTTACTACTTCTGGTCGAGTTTAGGTGCAGAAATGCAAGCAGATAACGAAGCAGAGTATTGGGAGATGTACGAAGATGGGATTGACATCTATTTTGACCTTCATCGCAATCAGGTTATGAAAGAAATGACATTGGAGGTGGGAGCATGAGTGTGCGACCAACACTGGAGAACGTGATAGGGATGCTTGCAACGGCTGAGCATAAGAAAGTATTTAAAGACTTTTACGGGGAACATGCGTTTGAGAGTATTGCGGAACTATTGAAAGATGACCCGTTGCTTTCTCAGGATGTGGACTTCCCGATTTCGTTACATGAACTTTCGATAACGCTCGAAGAAGTTTGTCGCTACGAAGAATCAGGGAATCTTGTTGGGTTCCGCCCGTTCTATCAAGCGGAGGATTCGTTCCTTCATGACCATCCACTCGTATGGTCACTGCTTGAAGCAGGGCTCTTGCCACGTGAAGGGATGGAACAGAAAATCCCTTATGTGGACTACAAGCATGCGATTGGTGCTCCGATTGAAGAGCTACTCAAGCTACCGCTCTCGATTCGAATGGAGATGAAGCATTATGAGGGAAACTGGGCAAGGAAGTATGCTCACTCTCGACTAAATTACTTTGATGAAGAATTGGATTTGAGTCTGGCACTATTTAAACGAATGGGGATTGAGCTAGAACCGAACCAGTTGGAACGCTGGATTACCTTGTATTGGGGTTAAAAAGATAACGATATTAGAAAAGGAGTTGGCTATATGAATGCCACAGAAAAATTGACTGTACAAGCGAAAGATTTTTTGAAGCCACACGAACGTTTTGATAAAACAGAACATGTATCGTATTTCCTTGCCTTGTGCGAGGTGAGTCACAATAACTCAAAAGTAGCCATGGAGCTTATTTTTGGGAATGCTCTTGTTGTCAATCGAACAAAGGCATCGACATGGCGAGAAATCTGGGAGTCAGAATACAGTTTTGCAGACCAAATCAACTCGACCTACTGGGAAGATGACAGTCATTATCAACATGCAGAAGCGGCTCTCGAAAAGTTGGAAGAAACGTTCTCAGAAGGAAAGATGAAAGACTATCTCATCAACGAACGGAATTATTATTTGTTCCCGGAATTGGAGATTGCGTTTTGCATTGATAAGGAGACAGTTGAGAAATATGGATTGAAAAAGCCGGGAGAACATATCCTGGACTAAAAAGAAAAGACCTTCCGAATGGAGGTCTTTTTCTTATGTTTAAATTGTGACTTTCTGCTTCCCTGGGAATGCCTTCATGACAGTATCGAGTTCTTTTAGAACAGGAAATGCATCAAGTGACATCTTAATCGGTACTTGTGCCTGGTTGCTTGCAACAAACAAGGTCGAAGCTCCTTTTTGATGAGAGTAGGCAACAAACAAGACTTCATTTAGAGCGTCCTCTGTAATATAGAAGTCAAGCTTTACACCTTCATCATCCGACACAAAGTCGCTGTTTAGTGCTGTGTTTTCATAAAAACGTGATGACCCGGAAGTGCTTGAGGTGTAATCAACCGACTCAGAGCGATACGTCTCACGCAACTCACGGACTTCAATCGACAATAACTCTTTCATGACTCCGTTTGCAGTCTCCAACATTCCTTCACTGATAATGCCTTGTAATGGGTTCATAATCATTCTCCTTTGAAATAAAGTGTCCTGTGGACTCCAGTTTTTTGTGTACGTTGTATGCTATGCGATAAAGACTGAAAAAATAAAAGACAGGTTTCCCTGTCTTATTCAAACCATGAAATATATTCTGGCATCTTGTCATTGAGTTCTTTCATTAACATGAAGGAATGGGCAAGTTTTTCTTTGTCCTTTTCTACAATGGCTTCATAGCGGACTTGAGCAATTTCAATGCCGTCATTAAACATGGCACCGGTTTCGTTCAGGACGTTGCTCTCGGTTTGTTGAATTATCCCCTGAATTTCCGCATTTGCTTCACGCAACTGTTTCATCTCGCTTTGGTAATCCATCTTCCACTCTGTCGTATACGCTACATTTGGGTCTTCCATGAACTTCATCGACATTTCATCGGTTCTCGTTGCATGTTCCGCATACCGATTCATCGGGTCTTCTAATTTCACAGACGCTTCTTCATAGCTGAGTCCAGCCGTTTTCTCGACCTTCTCTTTCGGTTGTTCTTCCTCTTGAATGGAAACCGGCTTTCCTTCTGGTAAGCGAAGCTCGTTCATCGCATTTTCACGTTCTTTTTGTACGTCTGTATATCCCCAAGCAATGACACCCGCAGTGGATAGAAGCAGAATAGCTGACGCAAACATCATAAGGGTGTGGGAGAGGGGGGTATTGTTCTCTTCTAAATCTTCCTCTTCAACCACTTCTTTCAAATAATCCTCTTCTGTTTTCGCTTCTTCAGTTTTAGAACCCGGTGTGTCGGTCTCTTCAAGAATCTCATCCATTTCTTTATCGATTTCCTCATCTTGTCTTTTCATGGTATCACGCTCCTACGCTCGTTTTTTTTCATCCTATGCGTAAGAAAGCGTGACCATAAACGTCTAAAACCTCTTTAGGTAGGAGCGATGTCAGATGTGCGGAGTGTGACCTCTCCAGTGAATGTTTTCTCCTGAAGACGGAATCGTTCATTCCTGTCATGTGTGATTGAGAAAACATCAAACAATTGAATGTGTTCCAATGAAAGAGCCTTATCATTTGGAGAAGAAATATCCGAGAAACCATTATTAATGACAGAGTCTAGCATAACGTGTTCCCCACGGATATAAGCAACACCATGCAAAGAGCATTCTTGCATGATAACGGTACCATCGAACAAATGGTGGTGTCCGTCTTTTCCGACGACATAGCTTTCTACTATGGAGACGTCTCCGTGAGAGAAGGTGTTTCCTAAATGGGAGTTATTGAGAACCAGGTTTCCACTTACCTCCAAGACACCACTCACCATCACTTTCTTGCCACGAAGTACCATGCTCGCTTCGATTGTCCCCGGAGCTGTCCACTGCACTTCCGTTGCGTGAGCTAAAAGTTTTCCTTTTAGAATGAGCTGGTTCCCATCATGCGGAATCCAAGACCCTTTTGTCTGAGCTAATGTTTCCATTTGTTCCATTCGTGCTTGAATATTCTCAAAGTGATGATTACCAGCAAGTCGGATATGACCATGTAGAGAGGAATAATTCGAGACAACACACTCGTCACCTACCCAAACATCATTCCATATGACACTATCTTTCTTGATAATCGCTTCCCCATAGACCAACGCATCCGGATAAACCCAGGCATCATCATTTTTAGAAAGATTCCCTTCATGTTCGACCCAGCCGCCCCGTTCACCTTTCTGAATGCCGTGCATCGATATATCCTGTTCAGCACGAATTCGATATACTCGTCTTTTAGGGTCAGCCTCCGGGATAAAATCAGATAACGCTCGACTATCATCTGTTAATGAAAACTTCATCGAAATTCCTCCACATGTTCTTTTCTTCTAGTTTACCCCAAACGTAAGGAAATTGCGAAATCTAAACCATACAATATAGAAATTTTACATTGACTATAGTCTATAATAAAGGATACGAACATAAAGGAGTGGGTAGAATGAAACGTGCTGTGGATACGCTAGAAAAAATGGTGATGAACGAAAGCGGGGAACGACGTTTGATTCATAAGAACACCTTTTATCAAGGGATAGACGGTCAGCTCATCTTTGTCATGAACTTTGCAGAGAATCCTTCAGGAGAGACGCTTGTGATTTATCATGATATGGAAAATATCCAAGCGGTATGTGCAGAACCAATTGAACGATTTTCTGAACGAACAGAATCTGGAGCCTTTCGTTTCGTCCGAATGAAAGACCTGAAAGGGATGGAGCTCCTTGAAGATGTGCTGGGATGAAAGACTGCAGAAATGCGGTCTTTTTCTTATGAATAAATGATGTTGACCATATAATAGAGGGATTACAACGAAAGGTATAATCACTTTATTTCTTAGAGGAGGGGTCTAGATGTACTGGACACGAATGGAGAAAGCAAATAAACTTTCCGATAAACAAGTTGAGCTTTTGCTACTACTGGAATCAGGATTGGAGCTCGTTCATAACGAAGGTGCTGGGTTCAGATGTTGGCTCGAAAAGAACAATAAAAAGATTCCGTACACGGTTAGAAACGCAACAGCTAATGTCGTTATGGAACTAAATCTAATGAAACTTCTGCCGGTTAAGGGCTACTTATACCGACATGAACTAAATGAAGAAGGCAAATTAGTATTGGATGTAATGGATAAAAGCAAGAAGGAAAAGGCTCGTAGGTCACTACAAAAGGCAGGACTAGACCACTATCTTTTAGCCACAACACAGGGAGGAAACTAATATGTACGCATCTATCGAAGAACAGGGATTATCAATAAAACTTTACAATCGTTTCAAGCGAGCGGGTCTCAACAAGGTGAATCGCTTTTCGACATACCCATTTGAGAAGTTGACGAACCCGGAGCTTATCGAACTCATTGAGAACTATGCCGTCTATGACGAATCTGGTACAGATTCCATTGAGGAGCTCGGTTGTTCAGATGAATTGTATCAGGCTCTAAAGAATCAAGGCGTTCAGACCATTTCAATTGATATGGAGAAGCTGAACCTTCAAAAGCTCAATAAGAAGAACTTGGTAGAGATTCTGAAAGAATTTGGAGATTTCTCACGCTGACACGAAGACCTCTTTTTAGGGGTCTTTTGTTATGTTAAGGTCATCTGCATAGGATAAGGAAACAAAGTAAATGGTGCAGAAAACTGCTGATTAGGAGGAAGATTCTATGAATCTATCGGAAGAAAACAGACGACGATTACGAGAAGGATTGGACTGGTCAATTGCCATCAAGGAGAATGAAATAGTTGCGATTGGCGAAAAGACCGAAGAAGATTATAAGTTCACCTTCAATATGAACCAATTTCGAAAGGTTCCACTGACACTAGAACAAATGAAGGAACAGGATGTTCGGAAGATTCAGGATGAGATTGATGAAATTCGGAAATTGAGAGAAACGTTGAATTCGAATCAGAACCACATCCTGATTGTTTCAAGTGATATCAAATTGGCATTAACGACCACGAATTAAACTAACTAAACGAAAAGGGGTTTTCAATATGAGAACAGTAGAAGAAGTCAAGGAAGAAATGAATGAAGCAATGGAAAAAGGAATCATGCACCATCGATTGAATCACAAGCCGTCAAATGGTGAGTTTGTGAAACTTGAAGGCATTTCAACGGATTGGCAGGAACACCTTGCAACACATGTTCACCTGTATTCACCGGAACAACACATGGGGAAAGTCTTGATGGAGCAGTATTTGGAAGAGATGATTGGTTTGCTTCCAAAATTAAAAGCGTCTGGAGAAGTTTCGGTCATGATGACAGCGATTCTGGAGACCCTGCTCTTGTCCCTTGACCGGTTGCTTCATCCATCGCTACAAGGCGTGTTGTTCTCCGATGAAGTGAATGATGACATCAATGCGATGTTTGCTGAATTTAATCAAATCGAGAAAACACATTCCTTTTCAACAGACGCTAATCGAATTCGGGTCAATAAATCCGTTATCGTAAAGGACGGGGATGCTCTTTATGCACATGATGAACGAGCAGAGCGACGTCTTATCTACATGTCGGTTCTTTTCGAAGAAACGAACAGTCCAAAGGAAAAAATGTCACAGCTTGCTCATGTATGGACACTCATTCCTGACCTGTCGCAAAATGGAAACAGAGTAGAGTACGAAGATTACATTCGTGGTATGCGGGAAGGCGACTTACATGAACGAACTGTCTATTTTATCAATCTCGTGAAACGAGTGCTCAACTGGTTCTTTAACTCTACTTCGTGGAGAAGCAATGAACTTCAAGCATTTGATGAAATGGAAATCGGTATCAAATTAGGTGCATTTCGATGAGAAAGGGGGATTCTCCCTTTCTTTTTATTTTGTCTCCGATTCGCATAGGATAAGAGGTTCAGAAAATAAGGCGTAGTTTCACTACTAACTAGGAGGATTGAAGAATGAAAGACTGGGAGATTGTTCGAGAAGATATTGAAAGGGTCGTATTACCAACTATCCACGAAATGATGGCAAAGGGTGACCCGCTCTTATACGTTCGACACAGCGGTCGTTGTTGCAAACAGGTGGCGTATTTATTGACCTGTTACCTACAGGAACAACTACCTGATTATCATTGGACAGCATGGGAGAGTACCTTCACGGATTACATGGAAGACTATCCGCATGCCTGGGTATATGGAGAATCCAAAACAGGACAGTCTGATTTGATTCTGGATTATGGCAAGCTCCAAACAGAGTATGCGTTTTTCCAAGAGACCAATGGGAATGTCTACCCAACGCTATTGGACTCGAAAGGCAATCGCTTCTTCACAACTGAAGAAGAGTTGGAACTGGATATGGAGATAGATGGTGAGCGAAAACAAATTATCCCGCCGGAAGATGTCCTGATGGCATTTGTCGGGATGACATTTGGTGAAGCGTATCAGACTCTAAAGAAAAAATTAGAGGAGGCAGGAAGATGAAAACATTTGTCTTTCATGTAAAAAGTGGAGATTCTACTTTCGAAAAAACAGCAAGTGGACACACAGCTCATGAGGCGGAGATGAAACTCATTTTTGATTTGAGTCATGATGGTGTCGTGTATGAAACGGTTGAATTAAAAGGGGAGAAAATCTAATGAAAAAGCTCTGGTCATGGATTAAGCATAAGCACGATTATGTACAGGTGGGATTCAGGGAAGCAGAAGACGCTCATGAACGATATTCGATTAGGAAATACGAGTGTCAGTCTTGCAAGAAAGTCAAATGGATTGATGGTCGATTAGACGATTACTATAAGCGTAAGTAATCGAATCGTTGTATAAGATAAAATGTAATCAAAAACAGGCGTGAGACAATCACCCTTTACTTTCTAAGGAGGCGTTCTACATGAACAAACAACAAATCGCAAGCTTTATGGAAACTTTTCGTGTCGAAGTCGATTCAATGGCTTCTCAAAAGGTAACGTTCGATGAAACTTCAGGTCATTTTGTATATAACGAAGAACCAGCCGATGTTTACGGCGAAACGGTATTCATTCGAGTGATTCATCCGGATAGATATGAAAGCATATTAGAGCTTGACACAGAACAAACACCTGAATCGGAATGGATTGAGGAATTCAGCCGAACTTTTGCGGAATTGAACTCCGATGTGGAGCTGTTCACAGAATTTGTTCAAGGTAAGTACAAAAATCAGAATAAGATTTAATTCAAAAAGGGACATGTTTAGCATGTTCTTTTTTTGTTGACAATAGTCAATTAATATTGGATAATAGAAAAAACAATGGACGAAAAGGATGTGGACTTATGAACGAAAAGAAAAGCTGTGAAGACTGTGTATTCCTCAAAACGTTTCTAAATCAAAAAGAAATGCGAAAGCAAGGAAAAGACGAGAGCGATGTTATCTGGCTCTATATTTGCGACCATTCCAAGACGCCAGGTGTTGTAACCGACTTATCAATAGCGGAGTCATGTTCCTACTATGATGAAGATTCCTGGCTGAAGTGAGACAACTTCTCGGATTATAAAAACACTTCAAAGCATCGAACAAAAATAATTGACAATAGTCAAATTAACGTGTATAGTATAAATATATTCAATCATTTCTTCTCATTAACATCAGAGGGGACGGTTTTAGGAGTAGACCGTCCTATCCTTTCAATTTTAGCTCGAACAACATTTTTTATTTTTGAGTTATATCCTCGAAAACAACTCACTATAGTAACCCTACACTGATTTTACATACTCGTATGTGAATCGTAGTCGCTTACAGCCATCACACCCTCAAAAACTATCAAATTTTGACATATGATGCGGCTAGAAACGATTCTGAAATAGAGTGGAACCTAGTTCTACTCACTGTCGCTCTTCTTTGGCAGAGCGTCTCACAAATTAGCCAATCACAAAGAGAAGTCACGAACAGCAATTCAACCACTTACAAAATATGAATTGAGATGTTGAAGTCGTCGTCCGGGAGTTACGCTCTCGAATACGCCGATTTTGACATCGGAGAGCTGACTTTCAGTTATCGCCTGATTTTTGTTGTGGGGGAGGGTCAAACTATCCCCTACAACAACCTCAAAACATGATGCATCTGCACAAACCGGATGTGGCTAGAACACTCTTTGTACAAAAAACCATGTTTAGTGAGTCGCTAACAGCAATCCTTCAACCTTTCTTATTGGAAAAAAGATGAATGCGGCTAGAACTCTAGATATGGTTTTTTCTTTTCCTCTAAAACTACCTTTCACATATCATTCTTTTCCTACCTACATAAACCTCAAAGGAGCGTGATACCATGTTACATCAATTAAAAAACACTACTAACCAAACCATCACAACAAATGGAGATACAGCCTTCCATTCGACTTTCGATGCTGTCCTTGACCTGTTCGGAAAAGGCGGAGCGATGCGTCGTGATAAAGAGGAGTTTGTTCGCTTATTCGATAAAGCATTAGCTGAATCTGCAGAACTTGCCGTCAAGACATTGTTCTATCTTCGTGACGTGCGTGGTGGACAAGGAGAGCGGGATGTATTCCGTGCCGGTCTTCGTCATTTAGCAAATGTAAAAGGTCAAAAAGCTGAACACCTGATTTCGCTCGTGGCAGAATATGGTCGTTTTGACGACCTCTTTGTCCTATTTGATACGCCGCTTGAAAAAGCCATGGTGTCATTTGTGAAAGAACAGTTACAACAGGACATTAAGGGGAAAGAAGCGGGAGAGAATATCTCGCTATCAGCAAAATGGATGCCATCCGAAAACGCAAGTTCAAAAGAGACACGTGCTCTTGCGAAGCGTTTTGTGAAGGCGTTCGGTCAAAAACCAACTGAATACCGGAAGATGCTTGTTTCACTACGAAACCATATCGACATTGTAGAGAGCCATCTCTCAAACGATGACGTACAAGGTATCGATTACGAAAAGATTCCATCAAAGGCTCATCAACAGTACCGTGAAGCGTTCAAACGCCGTGATACGGAGCGGTATGATGCGTACTTGACTGCGGTTGAGAACGGGGAGAAGAAAGTGAATGCAAGCACACTTTATCCTTACGACATCGTCCACCGTGCGATGAACACCCATGAAGAAGACAAGACGCTTGATGTTCTCTGGAACAACTTGCCAGACTTCACGGGAGGAAAGAAAGACAATTCGCTCGTTGTGGTTGACGTTTCAGGCTCAATGCAAGGCTACGAACCAAACGCTCCTATCAAGGTCGCAATGGGTCTTGGACTTTACATTTCCGAGCGAAATGAGGGCTTATTCCACAATCATTTCCTGACGTTCTCTGAGCGTCCACAATTAGTGGAAGTCAAAGGGACGACGATTTTGAACAAGATTCGAAACATGGCTCGTGAAGATTGGGGCTACAACACGAACCTCCAAAAGACGTTCAAGTTGATTCTCGATACGGCGGTTCGAAACAATCTGCCAAAAGATGAGATGGTCAGCCGTCTTATCATCGTGTCAGATATGCAGTTTGATTCAGCGGTGGAAGATTCTTCTGGACGGGTCATTGACCATGCGAAGAAGGCATTTGAAACAGCTGGATACACATTCCCTGAAATCATTTTCTGGAATGTAGCGGGTCATTCAACCGTTCCTGTAACGAAGAATGAATCAGGCGTAGCACTTGTCAGCGGTGCTTCACCTTCGACACTGAAAGCCATCCTTGCATGTGAAGATGTGTCACCTGTCAAACTGATGCTTGATGTTTTGCTTGCAGAACGCTATGCACCAGTCACGCTGTAAGAGGGGAAACCCTCTTTTTTCTTTGTTTAATTTGGTTAGATAGGTAAACCGATTATGAAAAGCAGAGAAATTGAGTAGGATAGTAGAGTTAATCATCACTGGAGTAGCTAGACTACCCTTTATTTCAGGAGGAGAAATCATGAAACAACTAGGAACAGGAAGTCAATCGTCAATGCAAAAACAGGAAGAGCGTAAACAGAAACGTGCTCGTCGTGACCGAAAGATGTATGCAATCCTCGCCGTATTATTGATTGCACTAGCCATCTTAACGACAAAAGTATTTGCTAGTACAGGAGATTCAATGGCTCCGGAACCAAAATCGAATGAGGTTGCACTTGAAACAAAAGTGGAAAAGACATCGGTTGAAGTGACAGAACCCGTGACAAAGGAAAAGGCAGAAGAAAAAGAAATGGTTGTAAAAGAAGAAAAAACACCAGCTCAACCGAAGAAAACGGAAAAAGTTCAAAAGGCGGAGAAAGGCTTTTCTTACAACGAAGATGTTCCAATGCCAAGAGCTCATCAGGAGTATTTATATGAGCTAACAACGGAATATGGTCTTGATTACGTGAAGACACTCGCTGTCATTCAACATGAAAGTGTGTTTGACCCGAATGCCACGAACGAGACACAAGATTATGGATACTTCCAAATCAATATCGTGAATCATCAACATTTGTCTGAACTGCTTGGCACACAAAACGCACCATTTGACCCGTATGTAAATATGGAGTGGGGAACATATATGCTTTCGGATTTATATGCGTATTGGAGTGAACAAGGATATCAAGGACAGGGATTAGACGATGCGGTATGGAGTAGCTATAACAAAGGAAAGGCTGGATTCTTAAAATATGGACATGCGACAGAGTATATCCACAAGATGAAAGCGTCGATTCAGAAAATCGAATCAGTTATGTAAGAAGTCCTTCAGGGGCTTCTTTTTTATTGACAATAGTCAATAAATGTTATATACTAATGGTATAAGGAATAGAGGGGATGATGGGATATGGCGACATTGACTGGATATGCTTTACTTGAAAAAGTGTTTGGAGAAGAAGGTGCTGAAGAGTTTCATCCTGGAGAACTCGACTTTATCGAAGGCGTCACAGACATCGAACAGAATTCACTCGGGGTAGATGGTTGGTACGAAACCATTCTTCACTCGTTTCGATATGAGGGCAAGTTATACTCGATTGAGGAACGTTCTCACGTAAGTGACAATGTGTGTGATTCGAAACTGTTGATGGATACGTTCTGTGAGGTTGAAGAGCCAAAGACGGTTTTTTTGTTGTTGACGCATCAAACGGAGACAACAGTCAGTCCAGAGGATTTTGATGCACAAAAACTCTATCAACATATGGTGGAAGAGAAGAAGACTCACGTTACAATGGGTGAAGGAGAAGATGCACTTTTCCAGGTTCACATCAAGGAGTATCCGGGTATCATTCCAACGGACTTTTTAGAAATTGTGACGGGGAAATTGCTAGTGGATGAAGAGCAAACACAAGAGCTGATTCAAGTTCAACCGATTTGACACAAAAGTCCTTTAATAAGGGCTTTTTTTATGCAGAAAAGAGGACAGATATCTGTCCTCCACACAACGTCGTCTTATCGTCTTTGCTTACGTTCTCGAATATAGTATTTCAGCTCGGATGTTTTCATTTTTGCCCGTTTCAAAACATCCTCTTTCATTTCTTTGCGATTCTTATAGTCTTCATTGTAAAGGAATACATAGCCATTTACTTGCTTCACATAACCATTAATGGCTTGATTGATTTGAACATAACCAAGTCCCAACTCTTCGGTAGCTTCTCGGATGGAATCATATTCTTTCACAAACTGACCGTCCGTGGTGAATTGAGACACAGTCAAGCGATTCTTCCGAATTGGCATTCGTCCTTTTTTCAGACGGGAATCCACTTCTTTTTGAGCCTGCTCCACTGAATCGAAATCAGATTTGAGAAGAAAAATCCCGCTATTCGAACTACGGCTAATGCCTTCACAAACATTTCGAATGGTCGTGGAGCTGATGCCAAGCTCATGAAAAACATCGGTCGTATCATTGAATGTTTTGACATAGTTCCCATGTTCATTGAAAAAGTAGATGTCAACCAATTGTTTTCTAGCTCTACGCTTCTTTTTAGATAACTCAATCGTTTCCTTAGTCTTTTTCTCATCTATTTCAACAATTTTCACATCTTCAAACGATGGTGTCTCCTGTTCTTCATCTTTCTTTGCTTCACGAATCGAATCCAAATTTTCTACTTGTTCATTATCAACTTCTACTTCTATCCTTGAGTCAAGGTCATCGGACTCTTGCTCATCCGATATGTTGACATCCGCTTTCTTCCGGACTCGCAAACTACCAATCTTATGTTTAATCCGTTCAACTCGTTCATCTTCAGATTCTTCAATAAATCGAAAGAATACATATCCAAAAGTGGAACCCAATTTATTCGTAATCACCTGAGAAATCCCTGGCTGAGAAGCACCTGTGACCCTGGATGCCTCGACAATGTTTGAATAAGACGCAATAAAGTTTCCTTCCAAATCGTATTGAAAGATTTTATCAGCTTTTTTAGGGGCTGGGGGAGGAATAAGAGAATCTTCTCTCTTCTGAATGTTAAAAACAAGGGATTCGTTGGATTGAGTATAATCGTAAGGAAGGTAAAACGCTTCCTCGATAAAAGGAATTTTCCCGTCCATACATTTTTTGATTTTACCGGGTGTTATCCCGGTGTGTTTCGATGCCGATTTGATGTCAGGGTAAACAGCTTGCAATTGACCGCTCCGGCTGTATTCCCCCACCCATTCCATCGGCATTTTTGGTTTACGTGGCAAAATAGTGGCTCCTTTTCGTACAAGTATTTCTGTCATTGTACCTCTATAGGGAAAAGATTGTCAAAAGGATATCGTTATCTTGAAATTCATCCAGTCATTTCGTTTTTTCGGAAGTTACAAATATACAATAAATCAAAAGGGTTTACAAGAAAGATTGACTATTGTCAAAAAATAATAGATAATAAAGGAGATAATAACAGGGTGACCAATCCATTTTGGTCTTATATAGAAAGGGTGTTGTCATGAATATTGAAAAAAGTATCTATAGTGAACTGAGTGAACCTCTGATTGAATCGATTAAACGAATGCAGTTCGTGCCAGAAAAGACACATTTGCCGTTGGCAAATAGTCCAGAACGTTTTCTTGACATGTTGATGTATCTTGCGAAAAAAGAATCGAAAGAAGAACGAGTGGATGTGTTATCAGATGTCTTTACGATTACCACCCGTCAAATCAACTTCTATGCGGAAACAGGTGACCGCACGTTTGGACTGTTTGACCGAACAAGAAAAGGATATGTCCGCCTCACCGAAATCGGAGAATCTGTTTACTACCTCCCCGAGCATAAACGCCTCGCTTACCTTCAGCATAAACTCCTCATGTTGCCTTATTTCCGTGAAATCAAACAGCGAATCACACATATCACCACAAATGAAGTCGTCAACCGTTTATCAAAAGACCCCGTTTTTCGTGAAAACTTCTCGGACAGTTCATTAAAAAGACGAGCCGGAACATTGCTCTCCTGGGCGAAGTGGTTTGAAAAACATCAGATTTCAATGGATGACAATGAACTATCCGATTACATCCAGGAAAACCAAGACTTGATTCATTGGACAGTTCATGGGTTAAACCGTGTCAGGCTCTCACATGAAGACGCTTATGGGATTGCGATGATTGGGCTCCAAAAAGCGTTGATGCATTACGACGAAAAAAGAGAAAACAAGTTCTCTACATTTGCGGTCACGTGTATGAAAAATGAAATTCGAATGATTCGAAGAAAAGAGCGAGCTTGGAACAAAAATGTACAAATTGGGATTGATGAGAAACCGGTCAGTTTTCTCGGAGATTTTGATGCCGGTGACCGTACAGAGTCGATGTTTAGCCTATCTGAACGAACAGGTGGTAATGAATTAACCACAGAAGAATCGTATATCCATCAAGAAGAAATCCAACGAATGATGGCACATGTGGAATCGATGCCTGAAAGAGAAAAAACAATTGTGAGAGAATTTTACTTCAATGAAAAAAGTCAAAAAGAGATTGGATTAAAACTAAAAATGAGTCAGGCAAACGTATCTAAAGTGATACAGCGAATTCATCAAACCATTAAAAAATTGATGTTAGAGCAGGATGAGGTCTATTGGTAAAAAGGGGGAATCGTATGGACTTGAGAGAAGAGTATCAACAAAATCGAGAGAAATATCTAAAGATACTTTCAAAAAAGTCGAACAACTGCTGTTTCAATTGTGGTGTCTCCGATGTGGAGTTTCACATCCATCATATTGTTCCTCTTTCATTAGGAGGAACGAATCACATCTTAAATCTATCTTTGCTCTGTTTAAGCTGTCATGGCAAGATTCATCAAAAGGATTTTCTTAAGATGAGTGAATTGGCGAAACAATCGAGAATGAATAAAAATCAAAAACCTCCGCTTCCACCAGATGAGGAACTCATTCCATTGTTAATTCAAAAGAGTTTCAAAGTAGAGTTTGATAAAAATACGATTATACGCTTGAGGAGAGAACTTTCAGAAGAATTTCATGTCTCAAAAGAAGAAAAGAAAAGAATGAATCATGCTATTCGGTTTGTATATAAGGTACGATTGAATGATTTGTGTGACTGGGGAAGTGGGGTAATGGAACGAGAATTGTTCAAAACAGGGGACTATGTAAAGTATCTTCAATGCACAAGAAAAAGGTATATGCCCCAAGAGATGCCATTATCTCTTTTCGCATAATTTTAAATCATGAACGCTTCGGCGTTCTTTTTTATTGGCTCGAACCAATTCAAATTGATATTTCGATTAGCGAAATACTATGATAGATGAAAGGGTGAGATATCGCCTTTAACCAAACAACTTAATCGCTTTGAAAGAAAAGCAAACATAAAAAAAGAGCCATTAGGACGGCAATCCCAATGACTCTGCCTCAGCAAATCTACACATTTGATGAAGCGTTGTTAGTGTTATAGTATCATCGAAACGCTGATATTACAACATTTGAAGTGTCGAACCCTTATAAAAAGGTTCGAGTTCTTTCTCTATAAAAAAGAGAGGGAATATACCGAAACGTTTACGTTTACGTGTAATGAAGATGAATTTGTTCGAGCAGGGTCACACCTATCCGGTTAGGAAGGGAATCCTATTGGAACAAGTCCATCTTTTTTTGTGTCCCTTACAGGGTTGCTCCTGTAAGAAGTGGGGAGTGGTGACCGTAGTGAACATGGAATCACCCGGCGTCCGATTGACCTTTTCACCAATCGGCTGTCGTCAGCGAGTAAAGGGAGGCAAGCTCGCATAAGCCTACGTCCATTATGACCGTCGGAACGTCATACAAGGGATATGGCAAAACGCCTTAAAACACTATGGAGGTTCAGAGGATATTGGTTGGTACGTCTGGAGGTAGTCCTGCGACAAACGGCAGGGGAGTTCCTCGTAAGCGGCTTTCTAATAGACCTGACATGGGTTATGTATGCTCCTTTATACATAGCCAGGTGACAAAGCGAAGAATCGAAAGAACCCGGTTGAGGACATGGAAACCAACCGCTCAGGATGTATGCCTGTAAGCTTTGTGAGAGAAACGAAAGGGTCTCTCAAGTCTGTGAAAAGCCAACGATACCTATACACGTACTCGACCGACGGATGTATGTAGTGAGCGTAGCGAACGCCATGCATTATAACGTCATGTAGTGAACGGTTTTATCTTGGAAGCAGGTGGACTTTTCTCTTGAATTTTTCAAAGGGAGTAGTCTGCCCGCTGATGAGCCTGCCACTCCTCTCCCTCTGGATGTATGTGTTAAAAAGACAAAAACAACAAAAGAACAGAAGTTGAATCAAGTTGCACATACAGATAGTGCCAACACTCATTACATAAATACAATTGCTACAGAAAAATTGATAGCATTGGCACATCGTTATCCATTATTGAAAACGCACCAGACAAACTTGATAGGAATCTAATAGATGATTTGATTCGTTATCATATAGAGTAGCAACGCAACAAGATTCCGACTGGTAGGCATGACACAATATATAGATAGCGTTTGATATGAAGTTGTTTGATTAAACCAAATATAGATTGATTAAAAGCTCAAGAATCGAGTAAAATATATACAATAGTCAAAATAAAAATCGGAAGAGGTTGATAACATGAAACAAACAACAAAACAAATTGGATTTGCCGTCATTGCTGGAGCATTAGCGATTGGAGGAATTGCAACGGCAACAACACCTGTTGAAGCGGCTTCAAAGAGCGTTCAAAAAGATAAACCGGCGAAGAAGTCAGCGAAACAAGTAAAAGCAGATAAAGCACTTGGTAAAACAAAAGCTCACTTCAAAAAGCATAAGCTTGGAAAACCATTTGATAAGCCGGTTACTGGTAAAATTACGAACCCACACGGAGAGCGGAAATCACCATTCGGTGTTGGCATGCAGTTCCATGAAGGAGTGGATATTGCCGCTAAAAAAGGAGTTGCGGTAAAAGCTTCTTACACAGGAAAAATTGTAGAAGCAAGCTCGAATGAAATCTTGGGCAAGTATGTCGTGATTGAACATGACCTCAAGGGTGAAACCTTCAAAACAACATACGCTCATCTTGACCAATACAATGTGAAAGTTGGTCAGACGGTCAAACAAGGTCGTGCGATTGGAAAGGTCGGAAAAACAGGACGAGCAACGGGAGAACATCTCCACTTCGAAATCGAAGATGAAACGGGTGTCAGCATTGACCCTGAAGAAATTATGGAGTGAATCCAATAAAAGGGGGAAGAGACGTGAAAAAGAAATTGAAAATCATCGGATTGCTATTGAAAATTGCCCCGATTGCCTATAAGGGCTTTAAGAAATATAAAGCATACCGTTTGAAAAAAGCAGGAGCCAAAAAGCCAATTACACTTCCACCAAGACACTAAAAAAGAGCCCTTAAAAGGCTCTTTTCTTATATTTCCATAAACCAGATGAGGACAATCCCTATGATAATGGAAATTGCCGGTATCATCATGACCATTTGTATGATTTTCATCATGTTTGACACATGACACTTATATAAAGAGAAAAATCCCCATGCAATCAAAGTCGAACTTCCAATGACTCCCCATGCCAATACTTCACGATTCATCTGGAACGCATGATATGCCCAATCTTGAATATTGATTGCAATCACCAAACTTAACGTGATACAAACAAACCATAGACATTCCCAACAAATCGTTCGCTTCATGGAATGATGGGGAGTGTTCATCATTCTTTTGCCATAGTCTCTCTAAGGTCAGTGGTCGATTCCATTGCATTGATTAATACCATCTTATCTCCGTATTGAACATAATCATAGTATTCATCATCTTGAAGGAGGGTTTCTCCCGTCTTTACAGGGCGTAGATATTCTTCACCCTTCTTAATCACACCATCATCCACCAATACCTGCTTCTCTGGGTCAAATTGATAGATTTTGCGGTCTTCATAAGCGACCACCTTTTTCTCTGCCAGCTTATCGCTGACCTCGGTTTTCACAGCTTCTTCAACTTCTGTTTTTGCTTTATCTTCTACTGCCTGTGTGCATCCAGCAAGTGCTGAGAATGCGAGTAATGCCGTTCCAATCATGAATACATATTTTTTCATGTTATCACAACCTTTCATTCGAATACTGTATCATACAAGAATTGTCAGAAAAATATTAAAAACGATTGTTCAAGCTCATGAGGAATGAATACGATGGAAAGAAGCGAAGGAAGGGGGAATTGGATATGGCATTTACTATCGAACAAATCCAGAAAGAGTTGGTTGCATTGTTCGGAATTGGACATGAGCAACATGTGGGGGAGTACTGGGACGTCTTATCCGACGTGGATGGTCAAATGTATCACACGACCAATCTCTATTTACGGAAAATGACACCGCTTACGCAGGAGCACAGCTCATTAAAGCGTCTAATCGGTTTACCTAGACAACAAGATTGGTTAACGCCTCACAATGTTCATCAGTGGATGAAACGGGTCATTGTTTTAGAAAAGATGTGGTCAATGCTTCTGGAAATGGAATCGGTCTTGAAACCGATGAACTATTCGGCAGAGACTTGGGAAAAAGAAGTTCAAACATTATTCTCTTTGTCTGAATCCGGGTGTACATTGCCGGGGAGAACCATGGAACGTCGATTACTTTATTGGGTCAAACAATCGGGAAAGCATGAAATGGTGATTGACACAAGGTCAAACGGGGAAGACCAGCGGGAAGGCATTGTCTTTTCAGAGACGATAAAGCGAAATGGAAAAGAGGTCAATCGAAGACATCGAATTTCCGTGGAAGACATCATTCGATTAGAAGAAATTTTGATTGAACGGTATATAAAAGTATTGAAGACGTGGATGAAAATGAGTGTGTATTCATTGCGGAAGTGTACGCAATTAGAGTATCTGTTCGAACCGGAAGAATGGGAGATTTTAAATAACCGTACAACAAACTTTTCAACCAAACAATTAAGTTATTGGATGGACAGAGCAGGAAAGAGCATCCCGCTTGAATCATTGGAAGAATGGTATGGATGGGAAGATGAGGGAGCCTGACAGAGGTTCCTTTTTTATTTTCTTTTTGAGTGCATAAGATAAAGAAAGCTAGACAATAGGATTTGTTCTCAAAACAATGAAAAGGGGAAATGAAAGATGAAACAGGTACAAGTTCGAGATGAAAAAGGGCATATTTTCAACACGTTGACGACACCAGCAGTTGTTTTTGATAAAGAGGCTGGCGTGATGCACAAGATTGGAGAATACGATGATATGAAAACGGTGTTCGACATGTATCAACAGACGTATCGTTCCGGAGGGTTTGATTCAATGGCGGATTCAATTGTGTTGTTGGAGCTTCCTCTTGACCAGGAACTCATTGATAACATCTTCCAAAACACAGGATATATCGGGAATTATTATCGGGAGTTTATCTCCACGACTGGTGTTGTGCATTAATCATTGTGATAGACTAATACCAGGGAGAGATGATGGATGTTCGAAATTGTAAAGTGGCTGATTGCCTTAGCTGGAGCGGGACTCTATACATGGGGATTGCTCTTGTTTATAAGTCGATTCAGCAAGCAAGAACAAAAAGGATTTTTCCTTTCTGTTTTCTTGATTATGGTGGGTCTACCACTAATGACAATCGTGGAACAAGGATGGCTATTTGCCTTACTTCCGCTACTCGTAACAAAGTTGCCTGAAATAAAAATATGCAAATACAAAAAGACTCCTTTCTAGGAGTCTTTTGTCTTGAAAGGATGTCAGTCGTTGTAAACGAAGAATCCTAAGATTTTGTTTAATTCCTTGGAACCCATGTCTTTGAAAGAAAATCCATTATATGCATATATTTTTTCGTCTACATTCATTTCGATGCCTGCTTTCTTTAAGGCTTCGATAACGATATCCAATTCTTTTACCGCATCGATTTTTTCTGTATAATGAGCAACTTTCTGTTCACTTTCTTGAATCGATTCCTGATAATCCAGAACTTCTTCTTCCGCTTCTTTTAGCTTTCGGTTTGCCATATCCGGTTGTTTCTTTACGTTCTTAAACAATTCTTTTAAAAGTTTCTCTTCTTCTTTTCTGACTTTCTTGTCATCAGAAAATAAGTTCGGAGCAAGTTTCTGATTTGTCTTAAACGCTTCCGGATTATAAATAGCGGCGTACATTACGTCTCGGCTTTCTGTCGCATGTTGAAGCCGTTCCTGGTATCTTTCTAAGACATTCTTTGCCCCGTCAAGTTCAATTTGGAAAACTCGTACCAACGGAATCGCTTTTTGTTCTCTGAAAGGGTGAACCGCTATTGGGACGCCCTTATGAGAAAGTACGGCTCCACCACCGTAAATCGATGCTTGAACATCGAATTCGCCAAGAATAGCTTCCACTTCTCGATAATACTCATGATAGAAGAATTTCTTAAAGTCATGCGAATTCTTTCCGCTGTATGCTTCAACGGTTTTGTTCCCGAACTTCATAAACTCTTCGATTCCAGACTTCAATTGAACAAAATCCTTTTCCTCAATGGCTTCCACGATTTCTTTCTTCATTTTTTCAATGTCTTCAAGAAATTTCCGTTCGAACGTAGATAATACATCCTGATAGTTTTTCATAGCTGTCAGCTCCCTTTGAATGGTTGTTATCTTAACTCTACCCTTTTTATTGACAATAGTCAATTTAAATAATCCAAAATCTCGTCATCGTTTTCAATTTCATCAAGTAAATTGTTTACGAAACGATGCAATTCCGATAAGAACTTTGCATTTAAATGAGGTGATTCGAGGTGCCAACAAATAAACCAAAGGTCGTTTTCCCATGAATAATCGGTGAAAAAGATATCCCCAAACAACCCGGACGAATAATCCATGGTTTGTAGATTCATGTGAAGGGCGACTTTTTCGGCATGGTCTTTCAATCCTTCAACGCCTCTGGCTCCAACCGCCAATTGGTACAACGTATCCGCATCTCCGCCCTGTTCGGTGATGATGTGGTCGATTGCCTGTGCAAGTTCTTTCATTACATAGGGTTTAACCGGCAAAAGTTCCCCCAAGGGCGTAACTCTACCAGCGGAATCCCTTATAACATATTGACTCATTGCGTCAACATGCCCAGTCATCAGTTTTGCCCAATCCGTCCCCACTTTGATTTCAAGTTTGATTCCACATCCAGCAAACTCATCAACATGCAAATCTGTTTTCCATTCTCCCTTTGAAATAAACAATGATGATTCCATTGTACATCCTCCTTAGATAAGCGATATTCGCTACCTTATTTAGTATTTTTATTATCCTATGTGCTTTTTAGAGAAAAACAAAAGACCCGGTAGGGGTCTTTTAGTAAATCGCAAATCCGGTTTCATCAACCGCTACAAGCGATGTGAATTCGGATTCGGTCAACTTTCGATAGAAATACTTCCAGGTGCCATCCTTCTTGAAGGCATCTTCCAAGAGATAATAGTGGGTAGAAACCGGAGATATTGCTGATGTAATCCAATGTTCATCGGTTTCTAACGCATCCGGTACAAACTCTTTTAATTCTTCTGGTGAAAGGATATGTTCCTCCTTTGCATGAAACGTATATAAGATGAAAGGGACACCATAGAACTCGTCCCCATTTGATTGATGAAGCATCAAATCGACTTCACGATTTTCAATGTAGCCATCCTTTGCAAATAGTTCGTCGGTATAGGGGCTTGCAAGGAGACATTTCTCTAAAGAAGTTGAGACACAGACTCGTGGAGTCGTTCTATCTTCTCCGTGTGCTCGTTGAAGTGGAATTCGAGGACAAAAGGATTGAATCGGTTGATACGGATTATACGAAACATGATACAGCGTTTTCATAAGCCTTCAACCTTTTTTAGGACTTCTTGCGTCAAGCCCATTTCAAGCTCTAGCAAATTGCCATCGTTCTCGTAATCTCGCTCCAGGTACCAGCAGATAAGAAACGTTCCATCGAAGTCTCTCTCCAAATAAACAGCATTTCCATACTTGCCGGACGTATAATCCAAAACCCAAAGATTCAGGTCTCTCAGAGCCTTAAAAAGAGATTCTGTTTCCACTTTTAACCCAGCATGAAGTCCGCCTACGATGTAATGACTCGGAACCGTATGCTCCCACCCTTGTTCTACATCAAACGTGGCTTCAAAAGCATGCGTTAATTGAACCATCATCTCTGATTTAGAAGGCAGAGAGTTTACGACAAACTCTTCAGCTTCTCCATACTGATTCTGAATATACATCTCGACGCCATTATGATAGTTCTTGGATAAGTACATCCGAATCACATCTGTTCCAATCGTAAGCCGAGCTGTAATATTCTTCTCTTTAGCTTCTTCTAAACTCAAGCCTGTTTCCCATTCTGATGAAATCTCAAAAAAGCGACTTTCCATAAAAGTTCCTCCTTAGTTTGCACAATGTGCTCCTTGATTTTGATAGATGCTTTATCCTATGCAAAAGGGAGGGTGAGCATAAAAAAGACCCTGCAACGGGCAAGGTCTTAAGCTTCAATCGATTGGTTGGACGGCATAATCTCGTCAAACACGAATCCTGATTTTTTCAGTTGTTGTTCAAGATATAAAAGGGCATCTTGTTCGTTCATTCCTAAAGATTCCATTGGAACATCATGGTCTGTTCGTTTGCCTTTTACAATAAACGTAAATACATTTAACATGTGTCATTTCTCCTTTCTTGAAAGCGGAAAACCCGCTCCTTGTTCGTTCTTTCGTCTATGGGACATACATAATGGGTTAAGGGAATAGGTCATCATAGTCATTGTGTGAAGCAGATATTCCAAAACTACACTTGATTTTACTTCTTTTTATGACTATTGTCAATATTAAATTACAATAAAGAATATTTTTTGAAAAGAGTCATGATAATCTAGTGTTTTTATTTTTGTGGATGGGTGCATAAGATAAGAAATCAAAACAATATAGTTGTGTAGGTAATCTTATTACACTTTACTTCAAAGGAGAATGAAATATGTTCTATGTATACCGTTTTTTAAATAAGGATTTGAAGGTCATTTATATTGGAAGAACTGTGGATATTAAGGCTCGTATGACCCAGCATTTTGGAAAGGGTGGACATCTGCCAAAAGAGTGCTACGAATCTGTTCATCGAGTGGATTTTCTAGAGTTCAAAACCAAGAATGACATGAAAATCAAAGAGCTCTATTATATTGGAAAGTATCGTCCAATGTATAACACAGTAGACAATCATGCTGTTTCGTTTGAGATGAACGAATTGCAGGATGTTTGGGTCACATACTCAAAAGAAGATATTGGGAAGCGTTTGTTTGGAGATTCTGATGAGCTTTCGAAAAAGCAGGACTTTATCACTCATTTAAAGCGTGAAAATCAAGAATTAGAAAAACAATTGCGTTTGCTAAAACAAGGGGTTTTCTTGGAGCTTGAAAAATCAAGAAATCAGGTAAAAACGCTAAAGAAAGAGTTGAGCTTTCTGAAACAAGAGAAGGAAATGGCTCTAGAATCATTGCGGGACATGAAACAAAAAATCGTCCTGCTCAATCCTTTCAAGAAAGACAGTCGTCTTGTTTCTTATGAACGAATGGTTGACTTGCTTGTTCGTGAACCCGACATGGTGGGTTTACGAGTGGTAGAAGGTGAAGTAACAACGATGCTAAAATTGTCTGGATTAGAAGTCCATGCTTTGACCGGATTAAACACTTCTGAACAGCACACCATTGTGTTAGACTCTCCAAATCAAAATCGAGAAATGAAGGATGCCTTTAATCCTCATATCCTTCGATTTGAAGAGGTGTCGGAAGCCTATACGTGTGACCACTGGAGACCAACATTCAAGTGTAAACCTTACAAAAAGGGAGCCTAATGCTCTCTTTTTTTCGTGTAAAAAAAGACCTGAATTCAGGTCTTAGTCTTCTTCTCCGTAGAATTCAAATTCATCGTAGAACGGTCTGCAGGTAAAGAGCGGTAGGTTATCCAGAAACACTTCTTCTACTTCCCCGGTTCGATTGGTCGTGCAGAAAGCGTAAGCAAGTGCATAAAGAGCACGATTACCTTCCACATCATACTTCTTGAACAATTCTTCTTTCATTGGCTCAAAATCACTATTGTGACGAGCGAGCTCCAAACACTTTTCGTTAAATAATTCCTGTTTATTATCTGCCATGACCTATCATCCTTTTCCTATGAAATAAAATCATTGTGATACCTATTGATTATGATGTCTCATTCTATTCAGACGATATCTCTTCTAATCGAGTAGTAGAGAGATAATTACTGAGAATACAATAAAGTGAATCAAAAATTAGGAGTGATAATCATGTCAAAACAATTAGAGCCGGAAAAGAAAAAAGCATTCTTCCTTTTTACCACATCAGGAATCTTTTCCATTCTCGGAATCGGAATGTTGCTTGCACCGTTTGCCTTTTTCTATGTAATAAACAATGGGAATCCTTACGAACGGTATTGGGTCGAAGGCAAGGTACCAGAACATCTAGAGGCACAAGGAATCAAGGCAAAGGATATTCAGTATCAGAGTGCGGTCGCACCAAAACACTTGATTAACAAAGATTTCTATCACATGCACTACATTGTCGTCTTTAAAGACGAACCGAAACTGGAATACTTATATGGAGTCAAGAAACGGGGGAAAGGCGTTGTGCAGTTCTGTGAGAAAGAACAGAAGGAGAACAGCTACACCTATATTGGAACGACAACTGAAAAAACCAAATACAGTGAAGATGTATGTGCAGGAATTTATGAAAATCGAGACTAAAAAAGACCCTTTTAGGGTCTTTTTATTTAGCAATCAAATTGAACGTCACAACCTAAGTCCTTTAGATGCTTCAAAGCCTCTTCGAATGAGTCGAATGGTAAGGTGTTTTTTGCCATAAAATCTTCAGAAAAGGCATGTCCTGCCGTTACAGAACCACAACTCGGATAGAAATACCCTTTTGCTTCTTCTAAAGACAATTGTTTTGATTCTTCATCATACATGGCGAAAATGATTAATCCCCCGACTGGACATTGAAAATCTTTTGATTTGTGTTTCATCGAAATCACTCCTTTAATTTTTTCAGCAGTAGCTGTAATGCTCTCCAGGCAACAATTGAGGATGTTCCAGACTGTTCCCGATAATCTTTGCTCCAGAAAAAACCATCAGATAGGGAAGAGGCATTCCCGTAAAACAAGGTGCATATAACCTTGATTCGTGAAATGATTTCTCTTGCTTAACCGTGTTATGAGACCCCCACAATTCATCACGCTTCATATGAAGCCGGAATTCCACATGATTGAACTTATTTGTGAAAAAGTGAAGGATGACCTCGTTCATATTCGAAGCCTTCATCACTTTCGCTATTTCTTGATTCCAAAAGTTTGAATCAGGCGGCACATCTGACAATTTTAAAGACAAAATATCTTCCTCGAACACCGGAGTTTCATCAACTTCCAATCCTGTACTGAACATCGGTGAAACCTTGGATAACTCTGGATTCTTTCCTAATATCAATTCCTCTAACGATTTTACGACCATTTCTCCATTGTGATAGAACCGCAACCTTTTGCTCATTCCTAATCTCCTCCATGATGGTATCCAGCTGGATAACTACTTTTTTTAATTCTCTTTATCCTACAACTAGGAAGACCATCGTATGCCGTAAAGCAGTCACAAAAAGAAAACTGAAGGTCAACCTGAATTTTTTTGACTATAGTCAAAAATAAATGCTATGATACGTTTTGTAAATGTGAATCCAATATCGTTATCAAGGCAACATTATATGAATCTATCAAGTGAATAGAATAAAAAACATTGATTTTTTAGGAGGAATGGCATGAATAATAATATTAAAATCGCATCCATTGGGATGTATCATCCAGAAACAAAACGAGGGAATGACTTTTACTTAGACCATTTTGAAAAGAAAGGGAGAGACATCTCCGGATTGCTGACGGCTCTGAATAAAAAAGAACGCCATGTCGCAGGAGAAGGGGAGACGACTCTTACGATGGGAATTGAATCCGCAAAACGAGCGTTAGACAAGGCGGGACTTACGGCAAAAGATATCGATATGATTATCTTCTCAACACAGGTGCCAGAATATATCATTCCAACCAATGCGATGCTTGTACACGAAGCATTAGGCTGTGAGTGTCATGTCTTGGTCATGGATAGCAATGCAAGCTGTGCAGGCATGACAGTAGCGGTTGAACAGACATCCCGCTATATGATGGCAAATCCTCACGTGAACCGTGCTCTTGTCATTGGTTCTGACCACTTGACGAAAATTTCGAATCCTGAACAGGAAATTACGTATGCGAACCAGGGAGATGCTTCTGTTTCCGTTATTCTAGAAAAAACAGCGGAAGATACCGGATTCATTGATGCCGCTGTACACACGTACTCTGCTAACACCGATAAAATCACTTATCCAAAAGAAGGATTAGCAAAGCAAGGAACAACTGGTTATATTGACTTCATTCCCTTTGACCCAAGCTTTGGGACACCGATTATCTTCAATTTGATGGAAACACTCTTTGAGCGAAACAACCTGACACCAGAGGATATGGGTGGCTTCTTCCTTTCACAGTTCGCTTATGGAGACACACTTAAAATCCAGGAACGATTCAACTTGCCGGACGAGAAAATGAATTTTGTCGGAGACCGGTTCGGATATACGGGGACGACAAGCCCATTTTTAGCTCTTCACGAAGCCATCGAGGAAGGGAAAATCAAGCGAGGTGACCATCTGATGTTTTGGACAGTCGGGGCGGGACATCAGTTCATTGCCATGTTGTTCAAATACTAAAAAAGACCCTTTAGGGGTCTTTTTGTTACCAATCGAAATAGTTGACTCGGTCAAAATCTTTGAACGTTTCGTGCAATCGTTCGTTAACCATTTCTGAAAATATCTTCTTCTGTTCGTAATCTGAGCAAGCATAATAGACAATGATATCAATCTCATTTCTATCCGGTTTTATGGTATATCGAAGTTGAAAGGGGAATGCGTCAGAGATGTCATCAAGTAATTGGGTATAAACTGAATGAATTTTGAGTTCTGCTTTTTCTTCGGTAAAGATAAGAAATGAAAGATAATGATTATTTGATTCGAAAGGGAACGTTATATTTGGAAATGATTGTCTCACAGCGTGAAACAAAATCGATTCGATTGTTAAGAGGTCTGGGACGTTATACCGTTTATCGACGATTCTTTGACTTACAGGATGTTTGATTTTAGCATACACACGTTCAGTGTCTGAGGAAACAGACATGACCGCTTGGATATCTTGATAAGAAAGCGTGGCGATGATTAATTCACCAAAACGTTCTCCATATTTCTTCTTGTAGTCATCGATTCTACCATTTGGTAGATACTTTGGAGTTAGCTGAAATGTAAACAAATCCTCACACCCTATTCTCGTTGTTATATGACATCACTTTTTGTATTCACGCTGGAGTTGATTGACAACATCAAACAGTTCCTCTTCATAAGGAAAACCCTTATCATGCATTGGTTTGTAATAAAGATAAAGGGTAAGAGCATCCCCGAGCTCGGACATCGATAAACGAAATGGAACGGAATCACTAATGTTATCAAGAAAATGAAGGGATGCCTGATAGCGAAGCTCGTCAAAAGAAATGTTCATTTTTTCTACCTGATTCACTCTTACTGAATGTACAGAATAGTCCAGTTCTTTACCAATTTCATCTTTCAACATCAAGTACATCGAATGTTCCAAGAGAGCGGGTTCAGGGGTACAAGGAAATGCTTTTTTCAGAGGTCTTTCCGTGACACGACCATCACTTTCTGTTTTCCGGAAGTAAAAACAAATTTGCTTTGTCCAGTAGTCCTCTGAAATACAACGGATACTATAGTCTTGATAGGATAGTGATGCGAGTGTTTCGTCATGATTTAGAATGTCTTTATAGTATCCTGGATAGCCATTTTTAGTATAGTGACGGTTTGTAATGAAGGTATGCAAATTTCATCACCTCTCAATTGCTGTCAATATTTGTGAACATGCTCAAATACAACGGATTTGACGACATCAAAGAAGGTGTCATTTGCCACCCGCTTTTTATCGAGGAAGACAGAGACATACAAATCATCCACACTTCCTTTATCCGCCCATTCGTTTTGAAAAATATGAACGAAGATAGGAAAAGCATCAGACGTCTTATCTAGTAACTCATAATAGACATCGTTTTGAATCTGTTCTCGTTCTCTCTCTGTATAGGGTCTATTCCCACAGCTGATTTCGCATCGGCGAAGATTAAAGCCCTCGAAACCAGAATTACGAAGGAGCCGGTGCAACTGCCTTTCAATCGCACAAGGGGACATCGTCATGTCCGATTCGAGAACCAGTCCACCACCAAAGTAAAAATTCTCGACTACAGAGAAAATTTTTCCTTGACTAGAAGAAACGTACATGATGGCACGCACTTTTTGATAAGATAAACTCGCTACGACCAAATCATCAAAATCTTCCCCATATTTATCTTTATAGTCTTCAACCGTTCCAGCTGGGATATATTCCTCTTTCAATTCGAATTTCAACATGTTATCACCAACCCTTTTTCTTTTATTATCGCTCTTGTATTGACAATAGTCAATAAATAAACTAAACTAAAGGAGGAGTTGTTTCAGCATGAAAAATCAAAAAATAAAATCATTCATATCGCCTGAGCCGACACTTACACGTGAAGAGTGGAAAGCAGGCAAGGAATCAGGAAGAATCAAAAAACAAATACCATCAACAAGATAGAGGAGAGATAAATATGAAAACACGAGTACATTCAGATGAATTAAAGCAAGAAACATATAAAGGGCTAGAAGAAAGAGGCATTACGATTGATGCCATGGCGGAAATTGTCTACACCTTACAAGCACCATATGCTCCAGAACTGACAATGGAGACATGCCGAGACTCGGTTCATGCGGTACTTCGAAAGCGTGAAGTGCAACACGCAGTGTTAGTGGCTGTGGAGCTCGATAAACTAGCAGAAGCAAAAGCGTTATCTCCGGTATTGCAACGCATTGTGGAAACCGATGAAGGACTGTTCGGGGTGGATGAGACGATTGCACTAGGAGCCGTGAATATCAACGGTTCGATTGCGGTTACGACATTCGGTTTCCTGGATAAAGCGAAAATTGGGATTATCAAAGAGTTGGATACGAAGCGAGAAGATGGAAAAGTAAACACCTTTATGGACGACATTGTCTGTGCCATCTGTGCGAACGCAAGCGGACGTATCGCCCACCGGATGCGGGATGAGGAAGAACAAAAGGAATCGATGGTGGCGGAATTAGATAAGATTCGGGAAAATTTCAAGGAACATATTCACCCCTATGAACCACTTGTTGCAAACCCTTTATATGAAGCCAGTTCATGCAATTTGTCAGAGTTGTCACTGACAGAAGAAAAAGCATGATTAGTAAAGACCTCCATGATGGGGGTCTTTTTGTTCGAGCTATTTATATTTCGCCAACCGAAATAGTAGAGTGTGGTAAGCCTGTCAACTATGCCAGGTAAATATAAAAACCACTATTAAGGGGATGATTTAAATGAGTATGATTGTACCAGAATTAAAGTATTTAGAAAAAGAGGATGTGTCAAGGTTAGACATCCATATCGGAGAAAATTCCGGAAAGGCTATCTATGTAACACCAGACCTAAAAGTATACTTTTATACGTTCATAAAAGATGATTTTTTTAAGAGGATTTTAATTTCCGATTTTGAAGAAATCGATAAGGATTCAGGAACTCATAAACTATTAAATATCGATGTAACCAATATTTATAGAAAATCACCAGAACGAGCTATGAATGTTATTAAGTCAGGAGAAGGCAACGATTACGGTCGAAAGCCAATGATGGTGTTGTTTGGAGAAAACTTCAGAAACAATAGCTCCTCGTTTAATAAAACTGCTGAGAAGAAGATTGAACTTCTTCACGAATATAAGATTTTGCTTCACGGACTCCCGAAAGAATTAATGTTTGTAAGAGAAGACTTGTTCCACTACGTCCTCACTTCAGAGACAACACCAGGAGTTGAAGTGCTTCTCATGGCATTGGAATTTAAAAAACCAAAGCCGAAAGAAAACAAATCCGATTACGGAAAAACTGAAAACTAAATTCGAAGACCTCATTTATAGAGGTCTTTTTATTATTGACTATTGTCAAAATTAGTAGGATAATAACAGTAAGAACAAAACACGACAGGAGCGATGAACATGGCAAACTTACAAAAAGGATTTGAAGCGGCACAGGCAATTTTGAACTATGAACTTAAAAAAGGAACTCAAATGATGGAAGAAGCATTGGATACGCTTGATTTCTCTTTGATGAAAGAGGGGGTACACCATGTTGGATTGCACGGTGGTCGTTCACTTTCTCATCATGTTCAAGATGCAAAGAAGCAGTTTATTCAAAAATTGACAGAGGCACTGAAAGAGGATGGATTTGAGGTTGTAAATGGAGATAATACGCTGACATTTACACTTAATCAGGTGCCTGTGTTCAAGTTGGTTAAAAATGACTTGTGTGCGATTGACAGTGTCGGGGAAGCAAAGCGTCCCTTGGCTCCGTTTGAACAGAGATTGAAAGAAGTGGAGACGATGGTGCATGATGATGCGATTCAGGCAAAACTGTTTGATAAGATTGCTGAGAAGCCATCTTATATCCTTTCATCTGATTATGAGAAGGAAGAATCTAAGTTAATGTCTAAGAAAAAACTTCCGTTACAAAACAAAGTGTTCATCACGTTACTGGTCAGTTTGCATCCGAAAAGCAAGCAGACGGTGAAAGATGATGCTGTACGATATGGTCGTCACGCCGAAGCTCTTCAGGAGACCTTGCAAAACCTTCGAGAAAAGGAACCTCTCGTCCGGTTGCAGGAAGAAAACTTCGATTTCGTGAAGGAAGAGGCACCGAAGCTTCTGAAAAAATACAACTTTGGGGTGATGCAGTGATGAAGGCAAAGCGATTGAAAGAACTACTGGCACACGTAGATGATGATTGTGAGATTTTCATTCGCAATAGTGTGAATCCGATTGGAAATATCCAGGAGCTTGAGCAGGTTGAAGAATCATTTTATAGCTTCTTCGGAGACAATATTTCCTGTCTGATTCTGAACACATCCTCATCCAAAGCATTAGAGGAAGATGATGAAGAAAATACGATTGACTTTATCCAAACACAAGATTGAAAAGCCCCTTTTGTGGGCTTTTTCTGATGAATCCATTGGAATTCACATAGGATAAAGTAAGTTTAAAAAATAGGAATGACCATTGGTTATCAATTTATTTCAAAGGAGACGATTAGGATGAATCCAATCAAATTTGACAATGTACTGAAACGATTAAAGAAAAATGCGGAGGAAACAATCGCATTTCATCAGGAGCACGCAGACAATCTGTCGTATATTGAGTTGTATTTTGAGAGAGTGTGGAAACATCAAGGTTTCTTACAGAAACGTCACTGGCTTTCAAACTTACGAAACAAAACAGATTGGAATCAATATTTCGACAAGGAGAATAATGTGTACAGTGAGCTTTTTACGGCTACATTCCGAAAACAATATGCCGAGTTCAACTTCAATCATTATGGTTATGAAAAGCATGTAGGGAAATTCTTTGATGATATGTCGGAGTATGAAGACCTGGTCTATTTCTACATGTTGCATTTGTCACGCTATGCGATGGCACAGGGGTTCCCACGAATTCGTTTCGTATGTGAATCGACCATCGCCGAACGATTTGTAAACGATGGGGATTTCAAGCACTACACTATCTCTGAACGATTAAAGAAGCCAGCATCGGAAGTCACCGTGACATTCGAGCTGTCAGATGGAACAAACATCGAATCGCTGACTGCTGAACAACTATCAACAACAGCCAATGCGTTTTTCAAAGATGAATATGAGTTCAAGGTAAGAGAGAACTGGAATAGTGTAAAAACAGCTTCGAGTGAGCTTTCAATCCGGGTAACGGACGTTCACGCACTGGAAATCGAAATGGCGAGAGAATCTGAGGTGGTTCAACGCTACACGAAGAATCGAGATTTTTCAAATGACCACATCGGCTTCCCAAAAGTATACCTCTCACATGACAAGGAGTTGATGAAGGAAGAACTTGATGTCATCATTTGGATGTCGTTCTACGAACTCTATGAGTCGAAAGAAAATATTCATAACCTTTCACTAGAAACGACAGAAATTTTGCGGAAATGGTTGTGGAGCAAAGGAAGATTAAGTTTCAACAACGGGCTCAAGGATGATTTGAGAGAGTTTCTCTTGAGTGGAGAGTGGACAGAAGAGGATAACTACCGGAATAAGTTAATCCGTTTCCTCCAAAGTCTTAAAGCCGTTGACGGAAGCATGATGTTAACCTTATTTTATTATGACGGGAGCGTAGAAGGTCTTCCCTCAAAAGCCTATATTGCGATTGAACACGATAATATGAACTATTTGCTTCGTGACTTCAAAACGGTCTTTTTCACAAAAGATGAAGCGGATACTGAACTGAAACGAGTCAATCAGTTAGTGATTGAACAGATTAACAAGAAAGCCACTTAAGAAAGTGGCTTTTTTAAATTGACTATTGTCTAAAATAAAATTATAATAAAAGCATATATGTTGAAGAGAGGAGTGGGTGTATGAATCTAAGTCCCGCTGTAAAAGAAGTTTTATTTCAACGAGGATTCGTCCTTGCCCTGAAAGGATTTGGGGTTTACCTTTTGTTCAAGTTTATCTATTTGCTATTTTTTAGTTTTTGGGATTCTGCATTCATTTACTTTGCATTTCAATATGCCTTTTACGGAGTGCTTGGATTGATGGCGTATGTCATTGTCGGGAAACCACTGCTAGATGTATTGAACGAAGAGAAGGCGATTCAAGAGTATCAGCAGGAAGAACAAAGACAGAATGAAGTCAGAGTTCAACAGGAACGAATCATCTATGAAAATCGTGTCGATGTCCGCATGAAGAAGATTTTGGAAACTTACCCAGAAGAAGCAAATGAAACGCTTCAAACGGTCGCCAACCAGGTATTTGCCAAACACAATGGAATCGAAAATCAACAGCCTTTGAAACAAGTTCTTTCCAATGACACGTTCAAGCCAAAAACAATTCGTGTTGATAATGACGAACGGTTCAATCGGATTCAGTCAGAGGCTCGGAAACTGGAGAAGTTTCTACCAGATGAGATTAAACGACAATCGAATAATGGTGGGCATTGGTTCAACGTGTCGGACTCAGAAGGGATTCCCCTTGAGTTCATGCTCTCGAACATCATCCCGGAAGAGCTATCCAAGCGACACATCGATGCGTTCTATCAAGAATTGACCGCCTATCAAGCATTTCGAGAGGAAGCATCTTTGTATCTTGATAAAGAAGTTCGGGTTATCGGAGCAGGCGTAAAGGGTGAAAACCGTGTAAATGAAGAGTTAGAGATGTATGGCAAAGCGTGGAATGCGTTCTCGAATATCCGTTTTGAAGTCAATGGTCAGTCAGTAGAGTCTGACAATATCATCGTATCGAAGAAAGGCATCTTTACCATTGAAGCGAAAAACTATTCTCCGAATGGGACTTATGGGATTCGAATTACGAAAGATGGACAGTGGCTAAAAACCTTCTCTAACGGGCGAGTGGAGCCAATGAATAACATTGCAAGCCAATCGAATCGACATGTCGCTTATAAACAACGCCTTATCAGCGATAAATATGAAGCAAAACACGGGGATAATAAATTCTTTCATATCCAACCGTTGATTGTCATTGCAAACGATACAGTTCAAGTCGAAAACAAAACCGATATGCCCATCATGCGGATTTCTCAAATCTATCATCATATCATGAGTCAACCTGATATCTTAACAGAGGACGAGATTGCGAAGGTTTCAGAGATTATCAAAGAAAACGCCCTTCCTCCGAAGAAATATCCTCTTGACTGTTACTTCCCAGGCATTGAAACCATTCACGACACCTTGACAAAGAAAGTGTCTGCTATCCGTGCACTTGATGTGATGTTTGACGAATATGTAAAAGTTGCTCAGCAAGAACTGGAAAGACTTAAAATGGAGCGAAATAAAGGATAATAGAGAAGGATAGAGGGGATATTCCCTCTGTTTTTTTGACTTTTCAACTCCGTTATAAGGAGTCGATGAACAAAGTAAAGTAGATAAAAATAGATAGGAGTTGATTGATATAGATATTCCGCAAAATATTTTAGACTTTATTCAAACCTTTTGGCTGGTCGTGCTTACCCTTGCCTATCTAATAGGAGCCATCGTATTCTTTTGTATGGTGATTGTATCTGGGTATGAAAGGGAGAAAAAAATCAAACAGAAGACCTTCCAAGTAGGGATATTTGCAAAGGTTATCTTATTATTTCCGTGGTATGCTCTATTGTTCCTGCTAGATATCCTCACTGATTCAACAACAGAAGGAATCGGTATCTTATTGACGATAGGGGCGATATTCTTCTACATGGGAAGCGTGTTGGAGTTTTTAGGTGCACACCATTATGCGTATCTTTACATCCTATTAAGTTCATTTTTTGTTAGTGTTCTTTTTATGGCTTGGGACTTGTGGATGGATAGCAAAAAGGAAGAGCCGAACATCGATAAAGTACAATGAGGAGGGGGAACCCTTCTTTTTTATGTAAAAAAAAGCCACTTCATTGAGCGGCTTCAAAATATTGTGTCATCTCGGCATAGGATTCCGAGTCAAACAGGAAGGCGTTGATGAGCTTGTTCATATAGAAGTAATGACTGATTTCAGACAGCTTTTCTTCTACTTCATAACTTGGATTCTCTTTATCAATCGTCTCGTCAAACTCATACTTGTAGAGTTCCTGGTAAGCGTAAATCAAAAGACGTTGAACATCCATATAGTCTTTGATGTGAGAATAGTCAAATCCGTCATTTTCATAGTTTAAGTTATATAGATAGTCGGAATACGTTTCGTCTTCCTTTTTCTTTCTCTCCATCGCTAGAAACTTTTCTTCCCCGGACTCGATGAACGTATGAAGGACATCAAGCTTCGGAATGAGTTGTTGCTCGTAAATGGCTTTCTTTTTAGCCACATCCTCTTCCATGGAAAAAGAGGAGTTGATTTCACGAATTTGTTGATTCAAGGTGTTCATGTTGTCCCAAAATTCCGGTTCAATCCCATCTGTATTTAAGAACACATTGGCAAGTTCCTGCGATTTCATTTCCCCAGGAAGAGCCATTGTGTAAACATTCGATTCATAAACAAATGGAATCTGAGCGGTCATGACTTCCATGTCTTTTTCAAGAAAGGCTTTGACATCTGTTACACTAGACTCTGCTAATACAGGATTTTTTTCAAGTGGAACCATTGCCGCTCCACTTAATAATATGCAAGACAGAATCAGCATTCCCATTTTCTTCGTCACCATCCCGTCATCACCACCTCTTCTAGTTTTTCAGAAATATCATTCAGATTTACATAATGATAGGTTAACTTTTTCTCCTCAAACTCATTCATTCCTTTAATGACGGACTGTTCTCCGGTGTTATCAGAACGGAAGTTTTCGTCATAATAAACACCCAATTGAACCGATGCAAGAAATGCCCAATAACTATCAGACACAACTTCATACACGACCCTCTCAAGAGGTTCCATCTCGTCATTTCCTGCATAAATCTGTTCAAAGTCTACTAATTCATTGTGTAAGACGATGAAGGGTTTAGATTTGTTTTCATAGAAGTCTTTGACACTCTCTTCATGAGAAAGTTGATTCTCATCGTCGTAAATTTCAGCTCGAAGCTCTTTGAATCGTTTCAGGTGTGCCATCAACTCTCCATCTAACGCATACTCTCGCAAACTGTCTCGCATTGAATTGTCGATGCGGTGGATACCAGGATTGGCAAAGTGGTTCGATGCAAGACGTCCTTGAATCTGTTCAAAGTCTATTTTAAAATCACGAACATCCTCAATTTTCTTTTTCCATTCCGTACCAACGAAGGAATCACTATCGTTCACATCATAAAGACGCATGACATCAATCGCTCGCAGTTCCTCATTCTGGATTTTCTTTTCAAACTCACTCAATTGTTTCGTTTCTACTGTTTTCTCTACTTTCGTGCCAACGTCTTTTTTATCAGCTGTTTCGGTTGCACATCCTCCAAGTAATAACCCAGGAAGTACAAGTAGTGACCATACATATTGTTTTTTTAACACCAACAATCCTCACCGTCCTTTTTTCAACCTTTATATCTTTAACATTACACTAAATTTTGACAATAGTCAATAATGAGAAAATGCTCACTTAGAATCTCGACCCGGTTCTTTTTATAACCAGGTGTCTTTTTCAATAGGATAAGAGTTAAAAAGGAGGGATTTCATGATTATTGGATTGTGTATCGTGTTTAATTTTATTGTGCTGGCGACCGTTCGTTATCTGCAACGAAGGAAACAGTCCTATCTTTTATCATTAGAAAAATCTCTTGGTGTTGACATTAAAACCGAGCGAAAGTTAAGAGAGGGGGAGAGAATTCGTATCAATTTGCTATTAGGTCTAGCGAGCATTCCCTTTGCGTTATTCCCGTTCATCTGTTTCTTTTTCTTTATGGACAGTCATTTAGGGATGGAATTATTTCCGGTTATTCTTGTTGCTTGGGGAATGATTTACTTTTGGTTTGCGACAGAACATTATAATGTGTTTAGAAAGAGCATTACATATGAGGAAATCCTCACCGGTGCAGAAAAAGATTATTTCAAGAGGGCATATAGCCCATTTGTCCACGCTCATGAGACCATCGACATCAAGTATTTGCCTGGCTATCTCGTTATCCGGGACACCATTCGAGTGTTTATGGAGTTATCAAGTGAACTCCATTGTAATTTAAGTAGATATGAGCTGGAAGAAAGGCGAACAAAGCTCCGAATGAAGCAGGAGGAAATTGATAGAATGTGCTGGAAATTAATCCAGGAAATGAATGAGAAAGAGCATCGGAAATAGGTGCTTTTTTTCTTGTGAAGAATTCGATTGGAAAGTAGGATAAGTGATTGACTGAATAGCATACGGAACTAGTTGTAAAAGGAAGTTTTCCGAACTATAGTAAGACAAGAATAAAAACGAAAAAGGAATAACTATACGTTATACAAAAATAGGAGGAATAGCCATGACGGAATTTGCTTTGTTTGGCTTAATTTTCACAGGATTATTTATTGGACTCAGAATTTTGGTGCTTCTATCTTCTTTGAAAGCCGTGTTTGAGAATTTATCGAACAACGTATTCGCTGAAAAGGATGTTTACGAAGGGGCAAAGAAACAAATCATTGAAATCGTAATATTGTTGGCAGTGTTTTTCACAATCGCAGTAATCTTGTTTTTATTCGCCTATGAGGGGGCTATGTAACATCTCCTCAAGGGGGATGAAGCATTATATCCTCAAAAATTAAAAATTGGAGGGGATATGATGTTTAGAGAAGCAGGTAAGTCAGTATTAGGAGCAAGTGGTATATTTAAAAATCCATATCAGTGGATGATGATGTTTTCCACTCTGGTTTATATCGGAGGGTTAGTTCTTATCGTGAAAAAACCAGTTGGAGGTTCTCTTCATGCTTGGGAAACGATGACTATCATCGGAATTTCGTCATTGGCGTTATTCTTCTTAGCCTTTTTCTTATTGGAAAAGGCAAGGGATTGGAATGTAGAAGAGCACAAACAGTTAAAAACTGTAGAGCAAGAGTTAACTCGTATGTCTGAAAAAGAAAAAGAGGTTCGAGAATCACTTGTGAACGCAGAGAATTACATTGACGAATTGGTAACCGGTTCTAAAAAGATGGAAAAAGGAGAAAGTCGTCAATTCGGAAGCGGGATATCCGTTATCATCAAGATGAAAAAAGGACAAAAATATGCACACGTCAAGGATGAAAACCATTTATTCAAAGGTCGAAAAATTCCTTGATACCAGAAGAACACTTTGTGGGAAGTGTTCTTTTTTATTTTCGAATATATCCCGTTCTCAGCCAGTAAAATACGTTATCAACACAAAGTAGGCATAGCAAACTACTATTTATTTTAAAGGAGCGTTTACGATGGGAAAATATGCATTGACTGAAAAGGCGAAAACCATTACTCATTACGGAAAAGAGATTACTTTGTATCAGATTAAGGCGTTGCGAGACATTCCCTCTCACCGTGTATCCAAGGGTGATATTGGGGGCTGGATTGAGAGTGAAGCAAATCTATCCCAAAACGGCGATTGTTGGGTAGGAACAAACGGTCATGTCTATGATGAAGCCGAAGTTCTTGAAAATGCCTATGTCGGCAGTGGAGATGTCTATGACACAGCGATTGTAAAAGGTTACAGCAAAATATTGAATCAATCGAAGGTTTATGGGATTTCAACGTGCATCATTGAAGGAAAATCCATTGTTTCATCAAGCACGATTGTAGATTCTCATATTGTAGGGACGACCAATATTAAAGAATCGCAGATTACAAACTTAATCATTGAGTTGGAGGATGACGAAGAATACATCTTCCCGACGGTTCGACTGTATAGGGTGGAATTCGAAGCATTAAAACTGGGTCACCTGAGTGCACATGCAGAATGGAGTCATTGTATGTTGTATGGAGATACGCTTGCCTTTTATGAAAAATCCAATATGAAGAATGTCATGTGGGACAAGGTAAAGCGAGTATCCGTCCGTCAACCCTTATGGATGGAGTATGTTCGATTGGAAGAGAAATCGAGACTGGTATTGAAACCATTGGTAGAAAAAGACTACGAGATTGTCCTAAAAGGGTATGGTGATGAAAACTACATCCTTATCGATGGACGAATCTCACTATCGAATACGTCGATTGTTGGAGCTGTCGAACTCTTCGGTTCATGGACGCTCGTTTCCACTTTGCTTTCAGATTATGCGAAACTAATCGGAACGAAAAAGTTTAGAACAAGAGTCAATCATGGAAATGTATCGGAATTTTCTTCTGTCATCATTGATGACAAAGATTTATTAGAGCTAGAACCTTTGGAAGAGCTAATCTTATCCGGAGAAACCATTCGTTATGTATCTTAAGAGGAGCGGAAATTCCGCTCTTTTTTCGTTGAATCAGAGAGTCGAAACCTGAGTAGGATAACAGAAGAAAAAAGAGTAGGAATAGTAGAATGACTATTTATTTTTAAAGGAGTGTTCACGATGAAAAAATATGTGCTAACAGAGAATCGGAAAGTCATGGATGATAAATACGGAAACAAGCGAACACTGATACAGGTACAAGCTATAAAAAATTTTAAAACAAGCAGTGGAAGCTCGGTCTCAGCAGGTCAACTCGGAGGATGGATTGAAAGAGAATCGAATCTTTCTCAAAGATGGAATGCATGGTTGGATGAGGAAAGTTATGCGTTTGATGGTAGTCTCATCGCAGAAAATGCGTATGTAGAGAAATCTAGTTTATTTGATTCGGTATGTATTCGTGGAGATTCGTATATCTATGAATCGAAGCTGTTTGATTCAACAATCGTGACCGGTCAAAGTGAAGTCGAAAAGAGTCAACTTTATGGTCAAACGGTGTTGGGTGGATATTGCAGTGTTGTGCAATCGAATCTGACCAATGTCCAGGTTAAAACGGGTAGCGATTTCGAAGACAAGAAGTCATGGAATTCGTATCATTTTGAGGACACATTTCTGAAAACAGAGGGATTTATGATTGAAGTGCGAGACAACTTAACCTGTAAAGATGTCCATTTATCAGGGCGTCGGATTTTATTTGAGGCGAAGGCAAATCTTGAATGTGTAACAGGCGAAAATATCAGAGACTTCATTGTGAAACAGGAAACAGAAATGTACTGCGTAAAATTAAAGAAAGATGCAAGTGTGATGAGTTTAGTAAAGCCAGATAAGACGGTGTTGGTTGGTGTTCTTAGCGAACCAGAGGATAAAGGAATTGTGATTGACTCGACGTGCTTACTATTGAGTGGAGTTACGATAAGAGACAACGTACAGATGTACGGAGCATGGGAGATTGAGAACTCCATGCTTTCGGATAAGGTCGTGTTGAGAAACGAAGGGAACCACAGTATTGAGTTGGTGAACAGCTCTCTTTCTGAGCTTGCACAAGTGATTGCAAAGCCTAATCACTCCCTTTATGACACATTGGAATTAGAAATGGAAGCAGATGAAATCCATGAGATTCACTAAGGAGAAAGAGCTTGTTATGAGCTCTTTTTTCGCTTTTATAAGATTGGGGACAATCTAATAGAATGAGAGAGTAATCAAAATCTAGGGATAGAAAAGAACTATTTTATGTAAAGGGGCGTATCACGTATGCAAAAATATGAATTTACCAAAAACAAGAAGATGGTAACCGATTGCGATGGAGTTGAACGGGAACTGACACAAATTGTTTCAACCAAAAGTTTTCAGAACGTTCATGGAGATTTCGTACCTTCGGGCACATTAGGTGGATGGATAGAACAGGAATCCAATCTTTCTCAGGATGGGAATTCATGGTTGAATGAAAAAAGCTATGCGTTTCATGATAGTATGATTGCTGGAAATGCATATGTAGAAAATTCATTCCTTTACCATGAATCCGGCGTAGAGGATGATTCCTACATCTACGAGTCAAAACTTCATGATAAGACACTCGTATGTGACAACGTGGAAGTTGACTACAGTCTGTTGTATAAAGATACGACACTCAGTGGCTCATGCAAAGTAGAAAACTCAAATCTAACCAACGTCCGATTGTTGGTCGGTTCAAAAGACACAACAAAATGGCAGTCATGTCATTTTGAAAATGTGATGTTGAAGTCAGATGCCTATTTAGTTGAATGTGAGTCCGATGTTTTCATGAAAGACGTTCATTTAACCGGAAGAAAAATCAAAGTGGAAAGTCCGATTTCATTGGAACGGGTTTATGGCGAATCGATTGAAAGACTCTTAGTGAAACAAGAACTTGAAATGAGCGATGTTCTCATGAAAGAGGGTGTGAACTTTCTTGTAAAAGGAAATAAGAAAACTGGATTGATTGGAAAATTGGGAAACGAACAAGGAAAAGCGATTGTCATTCATTCTGATTGCATCCTAAAGAACTCCTGGATTCATGACCAGGTTCAAGTCCATGGGAATTGGATTATCAATTCGTCTGAATTGAGCGGAGATGCCATGCTTAAGAATGATTCGGATAAGACACATGTTCTCGAACGAACACGGATGTCAGAACTAGCAAGAATCACAGCGACCGGTTCATTCGACAATGCCAAAACGGTAACCGTTGAATTGGAGATGGATAACGAATATCAAATCCAATAAGAAAAAGAGCTCGTTAGGAGCTCTTTTTTTGTTGGTCAGATTGACCTGGTAATTGATATTTCCCTAGTGGAAAGGAATGCAACTCTTCAAATAACCGAATTTTATTTTTTCGTGCATCTGAAGATTTAAGCTGGTTTTTTTCAAACATCTTCTTAAGCGTATTTTTCGTTTCCGGATTACCTTCTGAAAGTTTCAATGCCTTTGCTATTTCACTTTGCATCTCGTGTCTTGTTTTTCTATCGATAAAGAGACTTCGAATAGGACTTTTATTTAAGTACGAAACGAGGTCTTCCCAACTTGAAAAACGGTCAATGACAAAATCTTTTGTTAACAAATAAATATTGCCATTGTACGAATCTAAGTGACAAGTAGAGATGTTTTTGAGAACTTCTTCACTTGGAAGTGATGATTGACTTGTTCCCATAGTTTTCTTATCCAAAACAGTAGGTGTTGCTGGTACTGTTTGAATAGGTTGAACTTTAGACTTTTGGGCTTCTTTATTTCCATTGCCTGCCTTTCTACCTCGAAACACCACCGGGTAGGTAACACGTCCTTCGAAATTGTGAAAACTATCTTCAATAATTTTCATCCCAACTTCAGTCTTATAAGTAAAAGGGTTTCCTTTGGCGAGAATGCGTTTTTTCAAGTTTGAACCGGTTGCTGAAACATTTTTCAACAAAGAATTCAATTGTCCTTGAAGTGTCTTCAAGCGTTGGAACTCTTTCTTTACTTCTAGTCGTTCACGCAAGGCTTTTTGCCAGTTCTTAACGAATTTTGCTGATTCAGAAGCAGAAGGGTTGAAGCTAAGCAATGTGTGATACATTTCCGAATTGACGGTATCATAGTCACTTATTTTATCGCTTAACTCACTCATTTCTTTTGGAAGTGATTCCAATTCCTTTTGAAGAGCTACCATTAATTCCAAAATACGTTCTGACTTTTTCATAGTTGTTTTCTCCTTTGAAATAAACACGGTCTCTGACCGAGAAACAATGCGACGGGGCGACAAGGTGCGTGTTGCACAACTGATTTTCAATATGTTTTATCCTATTCCGCTCCATGCCTGTTTATAAGAAAGGCTCAAACCATAAACTCCGACTATTGTTCATGAAGCGAACTATGATGAAAGAAAAACAACGGGAGGGATTCTGATGGAACATTTACTGTTTATTGCCATTGGATTAGTAATGGCAGGAATCGTGACAATGATTATCGGGGTGAAAAACAAGACATTGACGACGTTCGGACTTGTGATGATTTCTTTGGGTGGAGCGGCTATGGGCTATATGGCGGTTGAAGAGCCACCTCATGCTACAGAAAGTTTGACAAATAAGGACTAGACCTGCCAATAGCGGGTCTTTTTTGTTGACCAAAAACAAAACTATAAATTGACTATTGTCAATAAATAAAGTATGATGAACAGTATAGAACGCAGAACAAAGGAGTCGATGTGATTGGCTAAAAAGACATTGAATGACTACATGAGGATGGGACACCCGATTCGCCTTCGATGGTATGACGACGGGAATGATGCTTACTATGTCGTGAGTATTCCGTCGTTTCCTTCTTGTGTGACGCACGGATATACCGTTAAGGAAGCATTGAAGGAAATCATGGTTGCGAAAGAAGTGACGATTGAAACGATGATGAAGCACAATCTGGAGATTGTTGAGTTTGCTGAAACGACACCGGTTATTGAAATTGCCGAACCGTTTTCAAAAGAAGAAATGAAAGAAATGGCAGATGCGGTTGAAAAAATGATTGGAATCTTAGATGGGTTGGATGAAGGGAGTGAATGACTATGACCATTGAACAGGTGATTAAGGCAGGGGAGAGTGTCCCGTCAACGATGGGCGATATCCCAGTATATGTTTGGATTTTGTTAGGAATAAGTATTCTTTGGGTTGTCCTGTCCCTTTTGACGGGGAATGAGTTCTATTTGGTTCTTTTCTTTGTCTGCTTTGCCTTTGGATTGCATGGGGCACTCTCCATTCAAAGCACGATATCGAATGAACGGTTTGCGAAATGGGAAGAAGAATATGTAATTCCCTATCTTGATTCATTGCCGCTAGAAAAGAGAGAGGTGGTCTTCCTGAAAATTGAGACTGACTTAGAACTTCCTAGAGATGTCTATAGATACAGTGAAGAATCTCTCGCCATTAAAAAAACGCCCCTTACGGTCTCATTCAAAGGGAATGGAGTAGAGACCTATACAGATTGGGTTGAAACGCATATGGAATTAACCGATGAAGAAAAGCCCTATATTGAGTTTAAGCGACTCAAAAAAGATTTAGGGAACGGAATTGACGCCGGTCTTTACAATGAAAAAGTCTATTTGCCAGAGAGCTATACGTTCACGGACATCAAATAAGAGCTGTACATACAGCTCTTATTTCTTATATCTGCTTTTCTCTAAGCGTAGGATACAGGATATCAATCAATACAGTTGTGTAGACAAACGGTTCGCACAAAATCAAAGAAAAGGGGATAAGAAAATGAATGACATCATGATTTCTTCGTGGGTGACGGCTTCCGTTATGTTGATTATCGGACTTGCAATGATAACGCTGTTCTTATTAGCCGATAAAAAAGCTTGGTGGAAATTGTCTGTTTTGACCATGCTTATTGCGATTGTCGGAGCAGGAAGTGTTATGTGGGTTGCTTTATACCTCTGATAGAAAATGATTCATCTAGCGTTTTTCGAATGGTGGAACTGAACGAGGAAGTAAAAAGGGGATGAGAACATGAAGTATCGTCTAACGGATGAAAGCAGGGAAGTCACAAAGAAGAGCACGGGAGAAAAAATCACAGTCTATCAGATTGAATCGATTGAAACGCCTTATATGAGAGCATTTGACCGTCGAAAAAATGTGAAGGGTGGATGGGTTCAGTCAGAGGAGAATCTATCTCAATACGGAAGCTGTTGGATATGTCCAAAAACAGTCGTGATTGAAAATGCCCGAGTAGAAGGAGATGCGACCATCAGCAATTCTCACATCGGTGGAGATGTCGTCGTTACCGGAAGTGCAACTGTTCAAAAAAGCGTGTTGATGGGCTCGGGTTCGATTCATGGAGAAAATCTCTTAAGAGGGGTCGGATTGACTGAAGGTTCTTCCATGTATATAAATGGAGAAAATAGGCTGGAAAATGTTAGAGTCGAGGGAATGCTTGTGATTAGTCACAGTGGACTTTCGGTGAACAAGTGTAGCTTCTTCGGAGAAAATAAATTATTCAGCAATGGGAAGCTCGAAAACTCCGAATTTAAAAATTTGGTTATGGATTGTACAGAACTTGATATTCAGGATAGCAAGCTTTCAAGTGAAGAACCTGGGCATTTATATCATAAGGTGAAGATGAAGCATGTGAAGTTGAGTACAGAAAAGCTTTTGCTGAACCGGAAGATTGAGCTTGAGTATGTGTATGGGTTCAATCTAAAATCGTTCATCGCCAAACGATTCGCAACTGTGAGAGGCACCTTCTTTGGAGAAGGCAGTGATATTTTGTTTACAGAAGATACCGAACCAAAAACATATATGTATTCGGAACAGTTGTCAGAAGCAAGAGTACGTGGAGAACGGAATCTTGAACTCGAACAGGATAATCCGTTGGCGTACTCGATTCGTTGTATGGCTGGCTTTATGGAGATAGGAAAAGGGCATTGGCAAGGGAACCTGATAATTTCCGGGAACTGGATAATGGAAAATGTTTCAATCCAAGCAAGTGGAAATGAGATTATTGGCGGGGAACATCATATGCATGAACTAGAAAATGTCTTCATTAAAGACTTTGCATCCATTGATTTTTCGGGTTGCAAAACAGGACAAACGTTGAAAAAAGCAAAATTGATGGACGACATGAAAATCATGGAGGGTTCAGTTAGCACATAAAAGAGCGGAAACCCGCTCTTTTTGTATTTGATATAGACTTGCATAGCATAAATTATACGTATCAATACAGTTGTGTGTCTAACACCATTTACCCGTGGGGTGCCAAACTTTTAGAGGAGGAAATCTCAAGATGAAAAAGTATGAGTTTACAGGAGAAACGAAGGACGTTCGAGTGTATATCAAGAATGAAGAAGGGCGAATTAAGCCGGTGATTCAAACGCTTCATCAAATTCGCTCCTTACAATTGTTCATCTGCCGTGGAACGGTTATACCCGAAGGGGCGATTGGAGGATGGATTGAGAATGAGGATAGCTTAAGTCAATTTGATTCATCCTGGTTGTGGGTAGACAGTATGTTATGTAACGGAGCAACAGCGTCGGGAGAGACCTTAATCGTGGATTCAACGTTAAATGGGAACATTGAGGTCATCAATTCAATGGTGGCGAATTCGAAAGTTGAATGCCAGAAAGAGTATGACGAAACAAATTACCTCATTAATACTGTTGTCTTAGACTGCGAATTGAATTATATGGTTCATCTAGATGTAAATGGAGGAAAATTAAAAGAGCTCTATGTTGATGGTGAAAGCGGCGGGAAAATTATCACGGAAGGGAATATTGAATTAATCAACCTTTACGACCCGAGACTTTGTTTAAAAGGAGAAGCGACATTCGAAAATTGTTATATCTATCGTTTTTTAGAGGGAAATCATGTGAGTGGAACATTTAAAGACGTCAAGTTCGTCAATCAAGTCGTTTTAGATGGCACGTTTGAGATGGAAAAGTGTCGGATTGACAATGTGTCATTCACTGAAGGCGAAACGTATCATATGCAAGATGTCAATCTCAAATCCAAATCAGCATCTACTCTTAGTAAAAGTGCGACGTGGAAAAACGTCATGCTTCAAGCGGAATCGCTTAACATTATGAGTTCAACTAATTTTAAGAATCTGTATGCGTTTGGCATTTCAACGTTTTCGGTTTTTGTGGAAGCCAAAATCAATCATGTATTTCTGGATAAGAAAAGTTCGCTTTATTTGGATGGAGATGAGACTTGTATGTTAATCGGGGAGCCGGTTAAGTCAAAAAACAAGACTGAAAAGCAAGGCATTCGAATCTATTCCAAAGACCTTAATTTACATGATTCCAGCCTTTCTGGTAACGTAAATATTGTCGGGAACTGGTCTCTTCTAAATACAAATGTAAGTGGATGTGCTTCACTATACGCATACAATGAGTTCACTCACATCGTTGAGAATTCGTTGCTTTCTGAATTTAGTTCGGTTCGAGTAGAGGAAACAAATAAGATAGAACGATTTGATGAAGTGTATGCATCGTCAGATATGAGCATATGCCGGTAAAGACCTCATATAGAGGTCTTTTTTATTTTTGTGGTGAGACTAGCATAACATAAGAAAAAATATCACTACAGTTGTGTATCAACACTTTATTTTTAAAGGAGACAATATTATGAAAAAATATGAGCTTACAGGAACCTTTACGACTCATTCGAACGGAGAGGATGAATTTACACTCTATCAAATTGAGGCATTGGTTGACATTCCTCGATACAATGTGAAAAAAGGTGACAGAGGAGGCTTTATCGAATGTGAGGATAATCTTTCTCACCAGGGTGATTGCTGGATTGGAAGGGATTCCTATGTATTTGACGAGAGTCGTGTCAATGGAAACGCTTTTGTAGAAGATTCAACTATTTTTGGCGGAACACGCCTTACGGATAATGTCATCGTCCGGAAAACACGCTTTATCGGGATTGGTTCGAATGTCTTTGATAATTGTGCAATTCATGACACCGTGGTACATGGTAAACTTATTGCCCGTTACGATACGACGATTGAAAAGACCGTTATTTTTGGTGAACTAGTGGCTTTTCAAGAATCAATAGTGATTTCAGATTCTAAGTTTCACGGAGCAGTTCGACTATCAAAAAATACGCATATCGAAAAATCGATAATCCGCAAGATTCATTTTGGTGATGGGAAACAACGAATTAGATTTTCTACGCTTGAGTCGAATGAACCAGGACAAGTTCAAGGTGAATTGGCTGTATATGACTCACATGTATCGGCTAATGAAGTATTGATTGAAACGGCGTCAAGAGTTCACTTTCATAACGTTCATGCGATGGACTTGAAAAAGATGGATGTGAAAGGAGAGGTTGATTTTCGTCAGGTCTTCATCCATCCGGGAACTGAGTTATCGGTCAATAACGTGTACAACGAAGGAGTTGTCACATTAATTGGCACATTTAGAAGAAATGTCCCTAAAAATGAATCATATGGGATTAACGTATCTTCTAAACGTATCCGAATGGTTGACACCCAATTTAAAGGTGATGTTCGGGTAATTGGAGACTGGGATATCGATGATACGAAAGTGGAAGGAGCTGTTCTCCTGGAATCCAAGAATGAACGTTCAACGATTCTAGACGATTCTTCCGTCAAAGACTTCGCAAGTATTCACATCCCGTTTTCATCTAAGAACACTATCCACATCAACACGATGCATCTTCAAGGAGATGAAGTGTATACGGCTATTTTTTGATTGTAAGAAGACCTCTTATTGGGGTCTTTTTGTTTTCTATTAGTCAATTGCATAGCATAAGACAATACGTATCAATGTAGTTGTGTTTCAAACCTTATCAATTAAGACAACACTATATTTCAAAGGGGATAATTATTATGGAAAAAAAGTATGAATTCACAGGGAATACAAAGGTAGTGTTAGCCTGGAAGTTCGTTAATGATAATCCGGATTGTGGAATAGAACAGGTTGAACTAACTGTTCATGAAATTCGGGCATTAAAATCTTTTGACATCCGTGGAAAACATATTGAAAAAGGGGGCATTGGTGGATACATCGAGAGTGAGGAAAGCTTGTCTCAATATGACAATTCATGGGTGGATAAGGTAAGTGTGGTTTGTAATGGGGCGATTATTGAGGAAAATAGTCTTCTTCAACATTCACGCATTGTCGGCGATATCCGTGTACGAAATACAGGTGTTGCCTCATCCACAATTGTCATGACACTAGAAGAAACAGGTCACTATCTTAAGAATACACAGGTCTCTCATTCAAAGATGTTAGATATGATTGGCATGTTTGTAGAAGGAGGAGAACTCTCCAACTTGAACATGGCGGAATGCGGTTATATTAAGACGTCAGGCAATATCATTTTGAAATCGTTGGGAGATAGTCATATTTCCGTTTCAGGTGATGCTGTTTTTGATAACTGTCATTTTGGTTGCCACATCGAAGGGGAAGAGATTAAGGGGACATTTGAGAATGTTCAATTCAAGTCCTCGAAATCGCTAGTTACTGAACTGACAGGCACCTCGTATATGAAAAATTGTAAACTTAATAATGTTCTTTTCTGGGGAGGAGAGGAGACGTACAAGATGGAAAACGTTTCGCTATCTGGTACACCGCATGCCATCTTGAGAAAAGGAACAGATTGGAAAGACGTGACATTAAGAGGACGAGATATCGTTTTTGACGAATACTCAAAAATGCAAAACGTTCATGCTCAGAGTGTGAAAGTCTTCGGTGTTTCATCAGAACTTGAAGCACACAATGTCTATTTTGAAAACAAAACAGATTTTCGGACATCTGGGAAAACTGTTATCCTGAACGGTAATCTTCTCCCATCTAGAAAGAAAATCGAAACGCAAGGAATTCGGATTTATTCAACAGATTTAGCTTTAATTGATGCAAAAATTGAAGGCGAAGTGTCCATTCAAGGAAGATGGTCAATCAAAAATACAACCATTTCGGATAACGCTTCTCTGTTTGCAGAGGGAAATTTACATGCTCATCGGCTAATCGGTTCAATACTGAAAGAATATGGTTGCATTAAAGTCAACAAAACGTTTCATCCGTTAATCCTTAAGGACATTCAATTGTCGCAGGATAATATTCTTAAAAAATAAAGTTTTAACTCAAAAGACCCCTAAATCGGGTCTTTATTTTTTCATCAGAATGAATACAATACCGTATCAAGATAATACAGTTGTGTAACGAACACCATTTACCCTAGTAGGGGTACCAAACCTTTTAAAGGAGATTGTGTATATGGAAAATAAGTATGAGTTCACCGGAGAAACCGTTACGGTGCGAACAAGTGAGGGAAACCTTTGCAAGTTAAATCAAATTCGTGCTTTAAAAGATATTCCCCGTCACGGTGTGAAAGAGGGAGATATTGGGGGGTGGGTTGAACATCACTTCACCTTGTCTCAGGAAGGCGATTGTTGGATTGGAGCAAATTCTCACGTGTTTGACGGGAGTGGCGTTTCAGACGACGCCCTCGTATCGGAATCCAAAATTATGGATTTATCACATGTAAAAGGGAAAGCAAAAGTTGTAGATTCTATCATTATGGACGGCTCTACTATTGAAGATGAAGCAGTCATCCGCAAGGTGAACGCATCGGGAAGGATTCATGTTGGCAAAAACGTAGAGATTTCTGATACCACGATTAAGGGCTTCTTATCAGCCGAAGAATCAAATGTTGTTATCAAAAGTAGTGCCCTCAGTGGAGAGAATCGCTTGTCAGAGAACACTGAAATTATCCGCTCCACATTCCACAATGTGAATCTTGACGATGGCGTTCAGTCTTTCAAAGATGCTATTTTAGAAGCAAAATCAGAAGCCTATATCTATGGGGATGTGACGTTTTATGATGCGTATGTGTCTGCCGATACAATCACGTTTTCGACGGAAGAGAAGATTCGATTCAATCATTGTTGTGCCTTGAACTTAGAGAGCCTCGATGTTTATGGAGATGTATTGTTTATCGGTGCCTTCATTCAAGATGGTGCGAAGCTTTATATCCGGGATGGGGCGACTGTCAAAGGGGATTTTGATAGTTCTAAAGAAGAAAAGAAAAGGTATAGTATTCACATCCTATCAAACTTACTAGAGGTGAGTGAAACTCTAATTGCCGGAGAAATTCTTTTTTCAGGGATGTGGTCAATTACGGGTTCAACGATAACAGGTATGGTTTCGCTTCAATCAAGGGGTGCTCGGATGTCCATTGTACAGGATTCAACAATTTCAGATTGTGTCTCCATAACGATTCCGGGAAGTTTGAATGGTGCTCGCCTCAAAAACCTAGAACTTTCGGGTGACGGCTCCTATCATTCAGAACAGGATTTGCATTTATTGGATATCCAAGACTTATATGTATAGTAAAGACCTCGTCTTCTGAGGTCTTTTTTGTTTTCTCTCAATGGCTTGCATAGCATAAGAAGATATATCAATACTGTTGTGTATCTAACACTATTTATTTTAAAGGAGAAAACAACATGAAAAAGTATGAATTTACAGGGAATACAAAGGTAGTACCACAACCGACGATTTTAGAGAACGACTCTATTACAATTCGTGAAATCCGGGCGATTCGAGACATTGCCACTCATGGAGTACGTGCTGGTGATGTCGGAGGATGGATTGAAAATGAGGAAAACCTTTCTCATGAAGGTGATAGCTGGGTTGGGAAAGACGCTTATGTTTATGACCGGAGTGAAGTGGTTGGAGATGCGTTAGTAGTCTGTTCCAAGATTTCTGGGGGAGCACATATTGGAGGAAATGCGTATGTACAGGACTCACAAATTCTTGGAAAAAACTCGTCGATTGTAGATGATGCTTATGTGCGTGGAGTAATCGTCCACGGAACGCTCCATGCTCATAGCAATGCGAATTTCGAGGACTGTGTTATCTTTCAGTATGTGAAAGCGATGGACGAAGACATTGTCGTCTACACAAGTAACTTTTACGGGGAAAACCGCTTGTCGAAGCATACAAGAATTGAGAAGTCGAACATCCATGATGTGCAATTCAGACAGGGGACACATCGTATCCTCGGCTCAAGCATTCAATCGGCATCAGGCACAGAATTGATAGGCGATATTGAGTTGGAGGACGTTAGGCTGGATGCACTAACTACCACCCTTCAAACGTCTGAAAAGATTGTTCTCAAACATGTTCACGCTGTATCATTGATGGATATCGACATAAAGGGAAGCGTCGTAATGAACGGCGTGCGATTGGAGAAGGGAACCATTCTCCATTTGAGAAGAGACATTCAATTCATTGGGGGGTTCTATCCTGAAGCCAATAAGCACGAACGGTATGGTATTCATATTATGTCTGACAACTGTTCATGCAAAGATGTGTTGATTCAAGGTCATGCTCGTATCAAAGGTTCTTGGAATATGCGTCGTTCGAAGATTTCAGGATTGGTTACACTTGAGTCTGATGGAACCTCAACCTCTATTCTTTCAAACTCTACAATTAGAGATTGTGTAACGATTTCCGTTCCAAGCTATATGAAAGGTGTTCATTTAGGCAACGTGGTCTTGGAAGGTGATGATTGCTACAAGAACAAAGAGGATTTGCTATCTATCGGTAGTGAAACCGTGTTTTAAAGACCTCGCATTGGGGTCTTTTTCTTTTGTTCTAAAGCCATTCTTTTATATAAAAATTCCAATTCAATTTTTAGGCATAATATAGGTTTATGTTTCGGGAAAGTTGCGTATACGCAACTTTTTGCCTTTATTGAGTCTTATTCCGCTTCATTGAGCCATTCGAATTGTCATACGTATGAAAAGAAGGTTCTTTCTATTGACCCTATAACAAAAAAGAACCGGTGCATAATGCCGGTTCTCTTTAATGTTTATTCTGGGATGACGTAATAGTCTCCCTCATTTAAGTTTTCATATTCTTCCTTTGTAACTTTAACCTTCCGTGACTCTGTTCTTTCCGTTTCCGGGTTAAACCCTTCAACTCTGATTTCCCACGTGTCTGGCACGTGATTTGTGTTCGTGATGGGGACTGCAACTTTCCCTGACATCACGACAGATGTTGAAGTCTCAACATGTGCAGGTGTAAACTTCTTTTCCACAATTGTTCCTTCTGAAATAAATGAACAAGCAACAAGAATAAGTGACATCATAGTTGTGCTTACAATAAATAGCATCTTTTTCATTGTGAGATTCTCCTTATTCAGTAACTCTTCATCTTGAGTGGGCTACCTGACGCATAAATCTTCTCGAAATCATCCGCATCGAGTCCACCATACGAGCTGTTCCAATTTGGATTAATCGCATCGAGTCTCTTTTCTGATAAGAGATACACATGCATCCGATGGGTGCCGTCGTGATGATGACCTAAGATAGTAATGGTTCCATCCTCTGCACGCTCGACCGAAATCTCATCGACATTCCCCATTTTTTCAAGTGGGTTTTCATTCGGGTTGAAAAGGTTTCCTGCGACAGGATTCCCATTCCAAAGACCAAGTTTTCCAGTCAATGAAATTTTCACGATATTGGTCTTATATCGTTTTTCATGTGCTTGAATTGCCTCTTGAATTTTCTCCATGAAATACATCTTTTCATCATTCCAGGCTTCTTCTGAAAAACGAATCGTTTCAGGGTCAACATCGGGTTCCATTGCAAGATTTCCTCCCATAACCCAATGACCTTCTGATGGTGAAAATGCTTCCTCACAGTTTGCTGATGAAACTAAAATTTCCATCCTAATTCCTCCTAAAGTAAACGGTAGCGTTTGCTACTCCAAATTTGTATGACTCTATATGATAGGCGGAAAAATGATTGATTATAACGGCGATATCCTTGTTATCGTTAGAGAAATCATGATATAGAATAAAGAGAATTCAAAAACATGTGTGCCATGCACCGATTAAAAAGGGAGCGATTCAAGATGAACGCAGAAAAGGTAGAACAGCAGGAACGATTTGAGAATTTACCAGAAGATGTGAAATCACTTATTGGAGACGACATTACCGTAGAGCAGATTGATTTATACGATGATGGTTCATCGGTCTACCTAAATCTGAGAGGATGTATGGTGAACGTTCTCCTTTATGTCGAAAAGAGTGGTAAGTATACCTTCCGATTTGATTATGTAGAGGATGCAGAGTATTTCTCGTCGAATGTTTTACGAGTCAAAGGTCTTGAGGAGTCTTTCATTGACGAATGCAAACAAAAGATGGTTGCCGGTCATGAAAAAGTGAAGAAAGATATTGAGGAAAGTGGATGGAAATTCTATCCGTCACATTCGGCTAATTTTGCCTATACACACTATTGGGATATCGAAATGCCAGTCGAGAAGCTGGATAAACTTGTTCTAATTAAGCATTGGAAGATGATTGATAAACACGTAGATACAGTTTTTAAGATGCTTGAAAAAGAAGCAGGCATTCAGCTCTAAACTAGTATCATTAGACCTGTCCGTTATTGGACGGGTCTTCTTCTTATCTATCGAATGGAATATGGACGAATACATAGAATAATAGAAAACAAGGGAGGGGATAGCATGAAAGACGTTGGAAAAGGATTTTGGGTCGGATTTGCGATGCTTGTCATCGGAATTGTTGTGAACATCGTCCTGCAGGTTCATTTCGGCTATGACCAATACACGGTTAGTATCCTTGGTGTCCCGCTCTCGTCGCTAACAGAGACCTATGATTTCGGCGTTGCTCTTCTTGTATGGGTGGGAATCGGGCTTTTTATTTTGGTACACCACGCAAAGCGTTTCGGTGCCACGGCGATGTTTTTTGCCATTGTTTCGCTGATTACCATTCCATATATCACGGTTCCATTGTTTCTCTAAGACCTTTTAAAAGGTCTTTTTTATTTATTGACAATAGTCAAAAACTAGATGATAATAAAGAGACAATAAACGAAATGCGGAGGGGATTCACATAAAAAATAATGCAACCTATACGATTACACGAAAGGGTCTTGGCTTCGGCTCAGCCCTTGCAATTGCCATTTCGTGGAGTGTCAATCAATCCATTCTTTGGGCAATCCTACACGGACTCTTTGGATGGTTCTATGTCATCTATTATGCGGTCACACGATAAGGGGGAACTTACTTGATTATTAACGTATACGCCAGACGGAGTGCTCGCTCCTGATAAACGAGCATACGACGTGATGAAAGACTCATCGACAAAGGGGAGGACGTAGCGGTTGGCTCAGATTGTCTCATTATGGCTCTTCGCCTTTTGATTATCGAAGGGTATGTTCAGGCAAAAGATGTCACGATTCATTTTGAAGAGAAAGTCTTTCAGTTTGATGAGTATGCACAATTGGAGGTTTGGTGCGACGGGTTCTGCGATACGGTAGAAAAAATCTCTCTCCAATTGCTAAAGTGAGAATGAATATTAAATCCAATCCAGCAAATGCGGAGGATTCCGATGATTATTACGTACACGCCAGACGGCTTACTTGCACCGGACAAGCGAGCTTATGACATCATGAAAGACCTGCTCGATAAGGGTGAGGATGTCGCCATTGGTTCAGATTGTCTTATTCAGCATTACGACTAATGATTCTTGAGGAATATATCCCTGCAGATAAAGTGACGATTCACTTTGAGGACAAGGTCTTCCAATCGACGAATATGCTCAACCTGAAATTTGGTTTGATGGATTCCAGGATGTGGAGTCAGTGTCCTTCACAAGATGTTCGACTTCAGCTAGAAAAACGCATGAAAAAAGAGGAGAGTGTGAATAAATGAAAAACATTTAGCAAAAGTACCGATTGGTGATTGGTCGGGTGATGGTCACAGCAATTGTACGGAATATTATGTGATGACAACGCACACGGTTGAAGAGATGCAACAGGCGTATCGGGATACCCTGCAAGAAGATTGGACTTCAAATGAATCACAACGAGAACTTCACGGGACTTGATGAGGTAAACGGCTACGGTCATTGGCGACAACTCTTGACGGAGTACCAGAATTCATACATCGATAAGGAAGCAGTTGATATCCTTGTCGCACATGGGTTTGATGTAACTGGTTAGACCGTGATGAAGATAGCGACGGCGACCTCAATGGTATCGACTTCGAAGATGATGATGCTTTGAGACTATTCATGTGGTTCATCGGATATAGCCTGGAAGGATTTGAGTATGAACAAATTCAGGCACCTGCGATTAACGGGTACTGGGGTGGACTCAACGTCCAAATCGGATACGGCGTGATGGGTGATTGAAATCAAAAGAGAAAGGAAGTGAAACAATGAGAAACGTGTATCTGGATATCAATCCTATTTCTCAGTCATTATTGGATGAGATGGAGACGAATCGCTCGACTGAGGGGGAGTTCACCGCTGAACAACGAAATCTTGCTCGATGTGGAGGAGGTATTGGAATCGATTTGTCTCACTTAGAGCCTTTGTCGAAGGAGACAAAAAGTCTGATTCTCAATAAGCTCGGATGCCATGAAACAACAAATCGAGACAAACCTGAATAGTACGGGTTCTGTCTCTTTTTTATACAGATTCAATGTTGTTGCCTCCTCAAACCTATTGAAATCGATGTCTCCTGCATAGGATAAAGAATCTAGAAAACAAGGTGTGGAAACACAACATGAAAAGGAGATGGAGACATGAATCCATTCAAGTTTTCAAAAAGATAGGACATTCAAAGACAGTTCACGTAGGAAATTACATGGTGTTGTTAGGGCTACGTGACCGTCGGGATAAACCGCATATGAATAACTATACCCTGTCATCCTTCAAATTGCACAAGTTGATGTATTACGTCGAAGGTCTCGCCTACGTTCGGCTTGGAAGAGGTCTTGTGGATGACGTGTTCCAGCGGTCGATATACAGCGTCTATGTTCCTTCGCTTTCTACGGAATGGAGAAGCACTGGTCAACTAGACCTTCTCTTGCACTTAGAATGGAGATACTGGAATGAGTACAACGACAAATTCTTGCCACACTTTCTTTTGTCAGATGAGGAGAAAGCGGTCATTCAAGAGGTGTGGGAGGCGTTCCGTGGTGTCTCACAGTGGACGATAGCTGAAAGTATCCAAATGGAACCTCCTCACCAAAAGACGGTGGAACGGGAAAAAGCAGAAGGGATTGATTCCTTTCTGACTTTTGACAAATCGGACATTGAAGAATACTTCCTGTCATTAGGATTGACAGACGAACCACTCTCGAAGCAGATTCGAGTCTACTAATCAAAAAGGGGATAGCAAAATGAGCTTTTTATTTCAAAAGGAACAAGAGCGGTTGCTCTACACGACAATTCATGAAAAGACCGTTCAACTCGCAAACTACCTGGTGAAACTCTCATTCTCTGACTATATGAAAGAGGACGGGAAAAAGCTGGATGCTGACAGTGAAATGAATTTCTATCGTCTTACGCTCTTGCTGTATTTCACGGAAGGTCTCTCATTTATGGAGCATGACGAGTCACTGATAAAAGACGAGTCGTTCTTGTACGGAGGCAATATCTTTCCGGGAGCAACCATTGAACTGCCATCGCTCCAATTGACGTGGGGAAGTTTAGTAAGCAGAAGTCGCTGGTTGACCAACTCCTTCACATGCAACAATTCAGTGTGAATTTGAGTATGGAGGAATTTGTGAAAGAATGTCTTCCGGTGGATAGGCTGACTGAGCGTGAAAAAGGACTTCTTGAATCCATTTGGATAGAATTCCAAGACCTGTCCACGAAGCAAATGGCAGAATCAGTTGTTGAATCCGCTCCTTATATTCGGGCGAAAGAACGCTTTAAGGGCGTTGAACTGCATGAGAAGGTCTATTTGGACAAGAAAGACATTCGAGAAGATTTCGTGTCGTTAAAAAATTGAAGGAGTGATGAGATGTCTCACATTCACAAGCAACTGGTAGAGGAATTCTCTCGTATTGATAAAATTTTTGAAACCTATGCCAATACGCATCGTGGAAAAAAGGTGAAATCCGTATACGAAAATTACCGGCACTATCCGGAGATTACAGACTCCTCGGTTCTTTCTTCGGAAGAAGCTAAAGGGTATCTCACATATCTAAGAGAGCATCAAGCATTATTGGATGATATCCGGGATGCTCAGGAATTCGAGATTTTCACGTTGATTATTGGTGAAACGAAAATGGATATTGGAGCAGATAAACAATAATTGAGGTCGGCAAAACAAAGCCCAAACTAAAAAGGGAGATGGATAAAATGGAAAAACAATTGACAATGCTCGTATTGCGTGACGGAGAGAATGGATTAGCATTCAAAGAACGAAAAGGAGCCGTCATTCGGGAAACCGAGAAAATGGTCATGGTGGATTGGCTGGACGAGCAAGGACGTGAACGGGGAATCGAGCGAAAGATTTTAAAACGAAAACTTGACGCACTCGATGACATTTCAGAAGGGACGCATTATGTCTCAATGAAGGTCTATACGTTAACAGAGGAAAAGGTGAGATTGCATAAGGAAGAAATGTTACGGCGATTGCAAGAGCATCTTGCTGAAACAAAAGCAAAAGTTTCCGCTATCGAAACATTATTAAGCGAAGAAGGATAACGATAAAAACGTAAAAAGGAGAGATAGTCTATGAAGTTTGGCGATATCTATATGGGAACAGGAAAACAAGCGGGAAGTAATACTCAGCGTTGGAAAGGAGAATTCCTTTCTCTTTACACATTCCCGGTGCTCACATTCATCATGGAGCGTCCGGACGATGGACGAGTCATTGTAGAGAGTGAACATGGATTATTCCACGAGCGGAAGGCAAACTTATTGCCCGTCAATGACGATACCCTACAGCAATTAACAGATATTCTTCATGAGAAGTATGGTCGAAAGATTGCTCTAAAGAAAGAGGAAATCGATGAAAAAGATTTGGAACGCTTAGCGGCAACGGAACACTTCGATGAAGCACAATCTCATGTTGAGTACTTGCGAGCACTCAATGCCGTATCCCCTTCTGAAAACCGTGAAAAGACTATCCGACAGAATGAAAAACATCTGCGTAGACAGGAGCGGAAAGTGAGTGCGATTCAAGCAAAAATCGATGAATTAAAAAAAGCTCAGATTCAGATTCAGCGAAACCACCAGGCGTCGGTTGAATATCTGGAACAACAGCTAATGGAGTTATTAAAGAAACAACATTAAGAAGGAGGAATTCAAATGAAGCAATATATTGAAGGTTATGCAAATTACGTGGTAGAGGGAATTCGGGAACAGATGGGACTCGATTATGATGACAGCTCACAAGATGATAAGGTCTTAGAGCGACTGCAGGCAGGTGGAAAGATTTCTAAATCGAAGCACTTGGCAGAGAAAAAGGAAGGATGAAATATTCTACACCAATTAAGGAGGAGTTCACATGTTGGCACTAACGAGAAATAGCGATTTTTTAGGGATTGTCGGATGTCGAACAAAGACAAGCATTCAAGGTCAAGTCGTTTGTATCGGTGACGTTGTGAAAATTTCAAAAGGAGACAATCACAATGAATCAGAAGGCGTTGTGGGCATCTTCGAAGACAAAATTAGTGTAATGGGATTCGCAAGAACTCCTTTGTCTCAGCTACCAGTCAAAGAAATCACGCTGTCTCACACGGAACTATCAGAAGGTGATGAAGTATCGTTTGGTATTAGAGTAAAAACATTTTCAGAATGAGAACTCACCATTTGGTGGGTTCTTTTTATTGACAATAGTCAAAATAAACGAGATAATAAAAGTACCAAACGAATGAGGAGGCGAGGCATATGCCAAAACTATTTAACATTTCGTACACGAACGATTTTGTGACGGATTCGTATTTAACAACCGGGGATAAGTCAGATGCTGTCAAAGAACGTGAAATGAAAAAGCTTGAATCGATGTGTAAGCATTTGATGGAAGTACACGTGAAAGAAGTGAAGACGGTGGATGGCTTTGCCGTTCAACTCTTATCGGAATAAAGGAGGGTGAACCATTGTATACAGCTGAAGTCATTGCATATATCAAACACCGTGGTTATTCATTAGACAGTGTGTTTGAAGAAACACATTATTATTTTTCAAAGGATGACCGATATCTTTGTTACGTGACACCACACAGTGGAACCGAAATGAAACATTTGATTCGTGCGGAACTTATTTCAGACTTTGATAAATGGGGAATGCACAGGTGGAAGCTTTCGTTGAGACCAAAGACGAACTACTGGTGGCGTTGGAATCAGCAGACAACATGCTTTCTGAGGACGCTGATGAAGTCGTCTTGGTGGAAGGATTACAGAATTTCCTCACGGAGTGTCTTGAAGAAGACAAGTTTGTGACAGTGGAGGGAAGTTTCCCCCGGATATTGACAGATGAAGAACTTACCTACATCAACGGACAGCTTGATTCTATCGGACAAGAAGTGGTGGTCTATGAGTGTGAGGTCTGTCGTGAATATTCAGAGGGTACACACCCATTCCATATGCTCAGACACATCAAGGGCGAATCCCCCTTTGCGATGGATGAAGAAGAAACGTTACAGAACAGAAGTATCACCTATGGAGACCTGCGGCATGAGATGCGAAAAGTGGATACGTACTTTCAGGAGTATGTGCAGAATCATCCAACTTCTAAAGCAAAACGAGTGTTGAAGCGATATTTCGATTTCCCTGAAATCCCATCAAACGGTGCGATGACGGAGCGGGAATTGGAGCTAAAAATCGGCTATATTCGTGACCATTATCCGCTACTGGCAGACATTCGAAACACCAAAGAATTTGAGGCGTTGACGGTCATCTTCCGTGAATTCAGGGTAACCATTGACATGATGAGCAAGAAAAAAGAGGGGTGAGCGAATGAAAGGATATTGCGGAAAATGTGACAATTTCATCGAGTTTCACAAAGGAACGGTCATCCAGGAAAAGACAGAGACTGAAGTGAAGGTTTATCTTGTCTGCCCGTGGTGTGAAGAAAAAGAATTGTTGACCGTTGTGAACAAAGAATCGTGAGATATCTGCCCGTATAGGGCTTTTTTTATTGACCTAAAACACGAATATAAAATTGACTATTGTCAATAAAAGTGAGATAATCAATGTATAGAAACGAATCCGAGGAGTGTGGTCAAATGAAAAAATTTAAAGGTACATTGGCATTGCCGGTAGAAGATTTGGCAGAACGCCGCCGAGTATTGGAAAAAGAACTCAGTAAGACCGTATTGGTGCTTACGAAGAAAGACCTGACGAGTGACCTTTTAACTTTGTTTGAGAAATTTGGTTTAACGGGCACTTTCACATTGTCATGGGACTTCGGTTCAGAATCAGATGATGAAGGCGGTTCTTATGTGAAGGTTCACTATTTAACCTTATCAGACGAGAACGAAGAAGATATTAAACTTTATGAGGTGAAATCTCCTGATTCCGGCTCTCTTGATGATGAACTATACGATATGATGAACGAATACGCAGAAGATTTAGACGCACACGACATCGAGTCGATTACAGTCACAGTAAAAGGAGAGGAATAATTCATGAGTCATCCTGATATTCATGCAAAAGGGTCTGTCCGTTTGTTTGGCGGAAAGATTGAAGATTATCTTCATATCCACAACTGGTTTGATGACAGCAAGGCACATTTGGGTGATATGCGTCACCGTGCGATGAAACATCATACAGCCGGTATCTACGAAGCAGAGCGTGTCTTCGGAGAGAAGTTCATCAACTCTGATGGCAAGACAGTTTACACCCGCTATGTCGGAGAACAGCATGTGAGAGAGGACTTGGGCTTCATTCCGACACTCGAAGACTGGTTCGAGAACATGGAATTACAGGACTGGATGATGAACCGTGACAAACGTGTCCGGAACTTCGGCAAGACCTTGCCACGTAGTATTCGACACAAGATTGAGAAAAAGGAAACAGCAGGAGCGTCGCAATGACGCTCTTTACTTTTAATAAGGGAGATGATGGGATGAAGGTAGTTGAGGAAGCGATTGAAAAAGAGCGGGCGATTAGTGAAGAGATGAAAGAACATGAAATAAAGTTACAAAAGCTTGTTGAACAGGCGATTTCAGTGCGTGTGGGAGCTCTCCTTCAAGCAGTTGAGCACTATGGTCACTTTCAAGTTGAACCATGCATCTATTCCGGCATGGATGGACTTTGTTTTGACGGTGGGCAAATCCGGGGCGAAGATGGATGCATCTTTAGGTTGACGGACTTGCTATTAGCTGACGAGAAGACAGCTCATTTAGCAGATACTCAATCAGGTCCCCTTCTTGATGGTTCACTAGACGACATTTTATATGACTACGAAAATTGGTTAAAAGTGTTTTATCTTACGAAAGAAATTAAATTCACCGTCACAGAAAACGACGTCGTCTTGCGAGGTGATGAGGCATGAAGTATCTTGTTGCACGCAATTACGAAGAGTACCTGGCTATCTGCAAGTCGTTCCTGCTCGAAGCGGTTGGAGAAGACGGTTCTGACACATACGTGCCGTTTGATAGTTATGAGGAATGGGCTGAATACTTTGGAGCTGAACTCCCGGAGAATGAAGAAGGGGATGAATACCTTCCAATCGAGGACTTTGCTGGTGAACTGAAGATGCGACCAAAAGAGAATGAGTACCCTGTGATTGTCGTCCACAATTTCTTCAAGGTGGAGGATATTCGAAACGACAAGATGCCCGTTCAAATCTTTGACTGGAAATCAGCCGGAGAGTTAACCTTAAAGGTGGATGAAAACGTATTAGGTGTGACAAAAGCGTTGTCAGACTTTAATCCGGTCACAGGAGAACAGACACCGATTGACCGTTTCATTTCTTTCGAGACGGAGAATCCGATGCTCTCTTCACGCTACGAGGACTTAGAAAAGAGGTTGCATGCGAAGGTGGATGAGCCGATTATCCCAGTCGAAGGACTGGACGCCGAACTCCTTTTAAACCGATTAGCATCGACTTTTCTACAAAACGGGGATGTACAGCTCGAACGAGACATGCGAGTGCGTCATCTCGTGTCGATTATTCCGAATGTCTGTGCTGTCGTAACGGTCTCGCACAAAGTATTGGGACTTGGCAAAGAATCAAAATCCGTAAGCTTTGATGGAATTGTCGTGAATGAAAAGACAACATCGGAGAACATCGACCATTTTTGGAAGGTGTTTGCGATTACGGGGCTGACTTGAGCGTGTGAGAATCACGCTCTTTTTTGCTGTAAATATTGACAATAGTCAATAAAAATGAGATAATAAGAGTACAAAGAACACGGAAAAAGGATGGGGATGAGTCATGCTCAGACACACAGGAGAACTATTAGAAGCCAACGTAGTCAAAATATTGACCGATACCAGTTGCAACATGAAGGTCGTCTACGTAAATGACAAACTGGTCATGCAGGGAAATGCCGATGACTTCTATAACGGCTGTCACGGATTCTATGACATCCAGGATTTTGGCTCAGCCAATACATTAGCCGCTCATCTCGCTCACTTCATCAAAGCACAGGGGAAAGAAGTGGAGATTGTGCGAGAACCCTACCGTTTTCACTAAGAGTTATGGGGATGAACCGTTTTTAGTAGAATACACGGTAAACAAAAAATAGTGTCAGTTTTCTGACCGATTATTTCAAAGGAGCTGGTTATATGCCACGTTATATGAAGGAACAGACAGTTGATGAGTTGAAAGCGTTTATCACGAATCTCGCATTGAAAAGCGACATGGGATACGAAGACGAAACGATTGAAGACATGCTGATGTATATGGTCACAGATGTAGACAGCCACATCGGAATGTCGGGGATTATCAAAGACCTCTATAAGGATGGGGGATTTGAAAACGCTGAATTTCCAACACCGGAAGACCTTCCGCCAACGGCAAAAGCCTTGGAACAATGGCATTACATGAAAATTGAGTGGGCAGGATTCCATACATTGGAAGGTCGCACGTTCTACGGTGGATTCTTGAGTCAAGACTGGACAGAGCCTTCTTTTGTTGCCTTCTACCAGGACGACAAAGGTGTTCTTCGTGCCTATATGCCGAAGAAAGGCAACGGATTCAATCCACTCAATAAGTTGAGCTTTCATGACGACAATGAATCAGATGATAAATATGCCCGTTCGAAAGGGTTCAAGGATTTTGAAGACATGGAACAAAAACATCCGGCATTCATTGCAGAACTGTATGACAGCGAAGTGATTAAGCAGGAGCTATTGAAGCGATTGGTTGTGCGATAAGATACAAAAAAACCACAAAGCGTAACTCGCTCTGTGGTTCTTTGTTTTAGTTTTCTGCCGGAAAAACATCAAGGACTTGAATGGCATCATTACCACTTTCACCGATGTTGAGTTTCGCTCCGTCTAAGAGTTGCTCAGTCTCGATGTGGTCGCTGTTTAGAAACATTGCTTTTGCCTCAAGTTCTGTTTCTGCTTCCACTACAACACTTCCAGCCAATGAATAATGAATCTCAAATTTTTTCGCCATGTTTGTTTTCTCCTTTGAAATAAAAGTTGTGTGACAACGCCTTACATTTGATACATCGTTATCCTATGCAGGAGCGGTTGGCGATATAAACATCTCAATAGTATTGTCTAGTCAACCTTATTGATGAAGGAGCTAGAAAGTGCATAGGATACAGCATCAAGAAAACGAGTTGTTTCAACCGAAACCAAATTAAGGAGGAAAACATCATGAAAAAGGTTTATTACAAGGAAGATGAAAAAGGAAATGTTTTGGTGGACTGTTTCCCATCAACAAAGAAAAGCTACTACGAAGAGCTTCAAGAATACGTTGGACAAGGATACGAGCAGGTAATCCTAACAGAGGACATTGCTTCTTCTCTAGTCAATACGATTCTTCAAGCAGGAGGGAAACTTGAGGATATTACTCTTTATGAACCACAATGCCATGAATTTGACCCGGCATATGTCCCAACTTCGATTCCATGGTATAAGAAATTAGTGGGGAATGGTCAGCGAGAGCTAGAACAAGAGGCGGATGAACATCACCGTGACTACCGTGCCAAATGTCTTGATGAGATTGCGTTAACTCGTAAAATCCAAGAACAAGTGCGGAATGAAGTTGAGGTTGTTAATCGTTACCCACGTCTCTTGCATCCATTGGTTCTCTTGAAGATTCGGGATTTCAAACAGTACTATTCAAGGGTTGTCGTATCGTTAAACGGAAAGACATTGGAAATGCGTCCGAATGGCGTATTTGTAACAGAGTCAGAAGAATTGGAAGAGATGGTGAAAGAAGCAGTGGAACAGGAGATGGTCTTACTCGAAATGATTCCAGTAAGAAAATCACAATGAGAGCCAAGAAACGGCTCTTTTCGTTTATCAAGTAGATGAGACGATTGGTGTTGTAGCATTTCGAACCAAGGAGGATTTGTATGAGCGAGATGAAACGCTATTCGGTGAGCCCCGAAGTTGGAACTTCCCTTCTCCGTATTCAGGCACTTGTTCACATTCCAGAATACAATGTAAAGAAAGGCGACAAGGGTGGACTCATCGAGGGCGAACACAATTTGCCACAGGATGGAAGCGGTTGGATTGATGAATCCAGTGTTGTTCAGGATTATTCCATTCTGGAAAGTGGTTTAGTCTGTAAAAACTCCGAGCTATCCGGTCGAGTCGTAATGTCAGAAGGGAAAATTGAAGACTCGACACTTAATGGGAAGATTAGCATTACAGGTTGTGATTGCCTTATCAAAGGCTGTTCCCTGCGTGTACCTGGCTTTTACATCACCTATGGAAAGATTGAAAATTCAATTCTCCAAAATGTAGATGCGAGCGATTTCTTCTCTATAAAAAAGTCGAAAATTCAAGCCGGTCTGAATGTTTGGTTTTCAGGAAGACTTGTCATGGAAGCATCAGATATCTATGCTCATTCAGGCAAACTGAATCAAGTGACGATGCAAAACAGTTTGATTAAAACCGAAAAGGTATTTGCATTTGAAAAACTGACGATAGAGAATGGATTTCTCTCTGCAGAGAAAGAATTATCATTTGGAACATGGAATAATTCAATCGATAAAAAGCCGGGCGTTACGATTTCTGGGATTGAGGGGGAGCCTGTTGTGATTTACGGTGAACGCATTTCGCTTATCTCCAGCACAGTAAGCGGAAGTGCCGTTATATCCGGTCATATTGACATCACTCATTCGAGCATTTCAGAGATGGCATCCATCAATATGAAAAAAGGTGTCCTGCAACATTGCACCGTGACGGAGATGGCTTCAATTGTCCAGGAGACGGATGCGGAAGTCGTTTTAGAGAAATTGGTATTGAACGGCGAAACTTTTTATGAATGTTAAAGGCTCCTTCGGGAGTCTTTTTATTTTCATGTTCAGTTCTGCATACGATAAAGAAATCAAGACAATGCAGTTGTGTTTCAAACACTATTTACTTCAAAAGGAGAGAACTATCATGAACGAACAAATGAAATACGAAATGGTACCAGTACCCGGAACGTCTTTATTCCGAATTCGAGCCTTGCGTGACATTCCGAAATACAATGTCAAGAAAGGGCAAGAGGGCGGTCTTGTCGAGCGTGAGTCGAATCTTTGTCAATCAAATGATGGCTGGATTCATTACGATTCGATGGTGACCGGGAATGCGACGGTTATCGATGGTCTACTTGAAAAGAAATCACACGTAAGGGATAATGCGTTAATCCTTTTGGGGGTATTAACCAGCACTTTTGTCAGTGGCAATTCCCGAATTGAGAGTGATATTCATATTGAACATTCTGAAATCACGGATACGTTCCTAGAAGGGGAAGGAAAGATTAAAGCATCTACTTTGAAAAAGGTGCGAGTGAAGAATGGAATTGATGTCAAAGATTGTTACATTGATTCCAAATATGGCGTTCATTTCAAACAAAAGATTGTGATGGACAACGTAAATATGGAGGTCGAAGAAGGAATGGTTCATGGTGTGGTGGTGTGGAAACATGTGAAGATTAAGGCGACACAAATTGGGATTAATAGACCTGTTTTATTAAAACATGTAGATATTGATGTATCCAATGTGTTTTTAGTGAAAAACGGAGAAGTATTAGCAAGATATTCTACGGAAATGATTGGAAAAAACATGGAGAATCCTGTTCAAGTAAAGGGAACTTCTTTTCGATTAAAAGATGCTTCGATTAAAGGAGAAGTGTTGATTGAAGGAGAAGTAGATGTGATTGATTCGTCTATCCGGGATATGGCTCATATTTGCATGCATGGGGTTATTGAAGACTGCTATTTATCAGAGCTCGCAAGTATTAAGTTATCAATGGATAAAGGTAACCTTGTAAGCAAACTGGAATTGGATGGTGAACGCACGCTTTGTGATTAAAAGACTCCTTATGGGGTCTTTTTTGTTTTTTATTGTTCAATTGCATATCATAAGGAATCAATATCAATACAGTTGTGTTGTCAAACACTTTACTTTAAAGGAGATACAATTATGAATGAACAGAAGAAGTACAAAATGGTGAAGGAAGATAGTGGAAAGTTGTACCGGATTCAAGCGTTAATCGATATTCCAGAACATTTTGTAGAAGCGGGAGATTTCGGTGGTTTAATCCAATCCGAAATCAATCTATCACAATTTGGCGACGGATGGATAGAAAAAGAAGCTATGGTAACGGATGACGCAACCGTAAAAGCGGGTGTGATAAAAGGAAAATCATACCTGAAAGATGAGGTCGTCGTGTATTCCGGGGTCATTTCTGATTCAACGCTTAGTGGAAAAACGATTATTAAAGGACGTACCAAGGTGTCAAGCTCAACATTATGGAATTGTAGCATTATGAATGGGGATATTGTTTCTTCAGAATTGTACAATGTAGACATTGAAAATGGCTCAGGCGTTGTCGATTCAAGCATTCGCTCTTCAGAAAAATTCAGGATTGAAGATGCCGTTCTCATTAAGAAATCGAATTTACGGACTTCAAGTGGTCTTATTTCGGGATATGGACTAATGCATTACGCCAATATAAATGCTAATTCGATTCTGATAAGCTCGAAATTCGCCTTGAAAAATGTGAACGCAAGTATTTCAGATATTTTTTGGATTAGAGAATCTAAAAATGAACATTTGCCGGGAATGTCTGAAGTAATTGGAGCGGATAACGGGGTAGAAGAACCTGTTTTTATTGAAACTAGCTCGCTAACTCTAAAAGATTCAAGTATTCGAGGAAGTGTAAAACTGCATGGAACGATTTCACTTGTTGATTCGACTGTGTCAGACATGTCACAAATTTCGATGCGAGGAAAGCTCGAAGCGTGCAACATTTCGGAAATGGCAATGATTGAATTCAATCCGTCATCTGTTGTCACGTTAAGAAGTTTACGACTCGGAGGTGAGGAAGTCTATAACAATGAAGCACTTGAACAATTACCATGAACGAACCAAGACTCCTTTTAGGAGTCTTTTTTGTTGTTCATTCTCTCTCTCTTTGCATAGCATAAGAAATACGAATCAATACAGTTGTGTTGTCAAACACTTTACTTTCAAAGGAGATAACCATCATGAGTAAACAGAAAAAGTATGAAATGATTCCAGAGGGTGAGCTTTTCCGGATTCGGGCGTTAGTCGATATCCCGCACCCAAAAAAGAGCTTAGATATAAAAAGCGGCGAAATCGGAGGACTCATTGAGAAGGAATCCAATTTGTCACAAGGTGGAACCGGTTGGGTTTCAATGACGTCTAAGGTTTTGGGAGATGCAGTTGTTGTCAACGGATGGATTGATGGAGAAAGTCAAATTTCAGGTGTGGTACATGTTCAATCGGGCTATATTGACGATTCCACGATAGAAGGAGATACACAGATTTGCGGTAACATCACGATTCTTAACTCGACCATTAAAAATGGATTGTGTATTGTTGAGGAAGATTGTTCTGGAGTTATTGTAAAATCAACGCTACGTAATCTCGACTTTCACCATGCTTTCCATATTGAAAATTCAACGATTGAATCAGCAGATGGAATACAATTTAAGAAATTAACTTATGCAAAGGATTCTAGCATTTTCATAGGAAGTGGAAGCGTTGACAAAGAAGCCGCTTTTGAGCGAGTGGATTTGGAGACGGTAGCATTTAATGCTAATGGAAAGTTTGGGATTAAGGATTTCTCTGTTTATGCAGAGGGGGCTGTGACCATTCTTGGGTGTCCTTCAGAGCCAGATATGAAGACCGTTGTGATGGGAGAACTTGAAAATCCGGCACGTTTCCAAGGAAACAACTTGATACTTCACGATACGACCATCATTGGAAGTCCAATTATCAAAGGAAATGTAAATCTGCAATCCACTCGAATCATGGGCATGCCGCAGATTCAAATGAGGGGTTGCATCTACAGTAGCGATATTTCAGATTTTGCAAAAATTGATTGTCCATTATCTGAGTATCATAAAATTGAGAACATACACATTTTAGATGATAATGTATACACCGCTATGCATTGCTGAGACAATTGAAGACTCCTCTAAGGAGTCTTTTTTGTTTTCTCTTATTCCATTGCATATCATACGTTATCAAGACAATACAGTTGTGTAATCAACACTTTATTTTCAGAGGAGACGAACATCATGAGTAAATCAGAAAAGCGTTATGAAATGATTCCAGAGGGTGACCTTTTTCGGATTCGAGCGTTAATTGACATGCCAGAATACGGAGTAAAAATAGGTGATGTAGGTGGGATTATCGAAGTGGAACAAAATCTGGCACAGTTTGGGAACGGATGGATTTGCTCTACTTCAAAAGTAATCCAATCAGCGGTTGTGGTCGATGCGTATATTCGAAGCGGGTCTACCGTTTCCGGTCGTTCTCATGTGGTGATGGGTGTAGTTTCAGGTTCGAAAATCCTGGGGAATACAAAGATAGAAGCGGATATCCAGATACATGAGAGCATAATTCAAAACTGCACCTTGTTTGGAGATGGCGAGATTCGTGAATCCAAGTTAAGTAATTGTACATTTAACAGTAATGTTCAGTTCTTTAATTGCAATATCCATGCTGAACTCTCACTTTTCTCCAGAGGTGGAGGGACGTTGAGTCTAAGACATACGGAGATAAATATTGAAGAAGGGAACATTATCCACAGTGTGGACATGGAACGTGTCCAGTTAAGAACAAAAACATTCAAGGTTGAGCATCGACTGTTCATGCAAGACGTCCATGTTCAATACCGGGATAAAATTTGGATAGTCCGAGTGGGAGTGAACCTTCGAACCGAAATCCAGGGTGAAAGAAACAACCCGATTCAATTGAAGGGGGAAGAATTGACGATTGACGATTCCATTATCAAAGGCGGGATGGTGTTGTCAGGAAACTTCGAAATTCGGTCTTCCATTCTCATGGGGATGCATCAGATTAACATGAACAAAGCATATATCCAAGACACCAAAATAATCGATTGTGTCACCATTAAACAGACATTGCCACGAGTTCAAGTGATTGTGGGAAAAGCATTTGAAGGCGATATGACGATTGATTATGACCAGCAGTAAGACTCCATCACGGGGTCTTTTTGTTTTTCGTTCTCACTTTGCATATCATGTAAAAATCACTATCAATACAGTTGTGTTGTCAAACACTTTACTTCAAAGGAGATACTATCATGAATAAACAGAAAAAGTATGAAATGATTGAAGAGAACAATGTTGGTGTAGGCAAGTTCCGAATTCGGGCATTGCGTGATATTCCGAAATATGGTGTCAAAAAGGGAGATATGGGAGGACTGATTGACAGTGAATTGAACCTTCCTCATGATACAGATGGATGGGTCAGTTATGATTCACGGGTTTTACATTCAGCTCGTGTCGTTCATGGTTACGTGTGTGAGGAATCAATCCTGTGTGATGAGTCTATCTTACACGAAGGAATGATTAAACACTCAGAAGTACGTGGGAATTCAGAGCTTTTTCAAGGGACACATGTCGAACATTCACTCGTGAAAAATTGTCAGTTCTTTAACTCTGCATTTATTTACCAATCAACTATATCGGGAATGACGTGCTATTATCGTGTTTCACTTAAATATGTAAAAGTAAAACCCTTGACATCACTCTATGTAAATGCGGATATAAACTGGCATGATGTGAAGATGGAAATCGATACAGGATTCATTGAATTGAGCACGAAGATGAAAAATGTTGCCATTCAGGCAGAGGAGCTTGATGTCGATACAGTATTGAATATCGAAAATGCTAGGTTGAAAGCCGAAACGTTTATCAAGATGTCCAGGCATCGAAAAGAAAATGACTATTGCACGGAGATAAAAGGAGAGGAGGCGTCTCCGATTCAATTCAAAGGCTCCCATCTAACGGTTGAAGGGTCAAAACTTTCAGGTAGTGTAACACTTAAAGGTGACCTCTCCATTCTTTACTCGACTCTTTCAGATATGGCTTCGATTCAAATGAATGGAACCCTTATCGATTGTGAGGTTTCAGAAATGGCGAAGGTTGTAGGCAAGAGCGAGAAAACATTCACGTTAGATAATCGAGAACTTTCTGGTGATTCGATTACTCAATTACGATAACAACAAAAGACTCCTTTCGGGGTCTTTTTGTTTTTGCTCAGCTATTTGCATAACATAGGAAATACGTATCAATACAGTTGTGTAGCCAACACTATTTATTTCAAAGGAGACAGTACAATGAGTAAACAGAAAAAGTACAGCATGATGAAAGTCAGTCCAAATTATTATCAAATCACCGCTTTAATTGATATTCCGAAATGGGGAGTCAAAGCGGGAGATAGAGGTGGCTTTATTGAGAAGGAAGAAAATTTATCTCAAGATGGAGACGGTTGGGTCGGGCATGGATGTTCGGTTGAAGGAGGCTCTCATGTGAAACATGGTTTGGTCTCGAATCGCTCTACGCTCACCGGTCGTGTGACGTTAACGAATGGAGAAGTGCGTAATAGTAAACTAGATGGCGAGATTCAAGTCAATGGAGCTATCCTGATTGAGAATTCTAGCATCTACAAAAAAGGAGCATTCACGGGGTATGGCTTTGTGAAAGATTCATTCGTCACAAATGGACGTTTCCACGCCGGGGTTCAATTACAGAATACGAAAATTGAATCAAAGAATGATTGCATCTTTTTCCGTTCCGTAAGATGTGAACACGTTATCCTAACTGTCCGAACCGCAAATTTTCATAAGTTTTGTGAAATGAATACGGTGGAGATACAAGCAAAGGAAATGAGAGGTTTCGAAGGTTTCGAGATGAAACACGTGAAGGCAAACATCGAGACTATTTTTCAAATTGGAGAAGAGGATGTTTTTGATGAAGAAGAAAGTAAAAGTGTTTTGGTTGGAGAAGAAGACAATCCGATTCTACTGAAAGGTCAGCGTGTGAATCTGATGCGAGCCGTCATCCAAGACAGTCCAAGTTTGATGGGAAATATCAGTGTCATCGAATCGACAATTTCAGGCATGTCGAAAATCGACTTGCAAAATGGTGTCATCAAGAACTCTACCATTTCAGAAATGGCAACGGTTAAGCATGCAGGGAAAGGAATGGCTGTGATACAAAAGATGGAACTTTCCGGTGAAGACCATTACGAAATCAATTGACTCCCTTATCGGGGGTCTTTTTTTGTTTTCTCTCTTCTATTGCATAGGATATAGAAATGTATCAATACAGTTGTGTAACGAACACTATTTATTTTTAAAGGAGACAATCATCATGAGCGAACAAAAAAAATACGAGATGTTGTTAATCAACAGCAATCCGCCTCTTTATATCATCAAGGCATTGCGGGACATTCCTGAAATCGGCGTAAGAAAAGGAGATAAGGGTGGAATCATCGAAAGTGAGAAAAACTTATCGCAAGAAGGAAGTAGCTGGATTGAATTCGATTCCATGGTCAGGGGTTTCAGTCGAGTAGAAAACGGATACGTTGGAGGAAAATCGACGTTATCGGGTAACGTCATTCTCTCTAGAGGAACCGTTCTCAATTCCAATATTGATGGAGATATGGAAATCAAGGGAGATATCAAAATCGAGAATTCGGAATTAGTTAGAAATGGACGGTATTATTCATCAGGCATTATCCGAGACTCGAAGCTCGAAAATTGTTTCTTTGCCAAACCGTTTGACATCGCCTCAACAACCATTGTGGCAAAGCATCTCTTCTATGGTTATGACGAAGTGAAGATGACAGGCGTGAAGATGTTTGTGGAATCGGCTGATATGCACAAGAAAATGACTATCAAACAGTGTACTATCGAAACGCCTACATTCTACTCGAATGAACGATTGAGGATGGAACATGTAAATGTCCGAATGGATAAGGATTTCTTTGTGAGGTCTAAAGATGTTCAAAAACGCTCAAAGAGCATACTCATCGGAAAGAAAAATAATCCGATACGTATTATCGGAGAGAGCATTCATATCCACAATTCTTCCATCAAGGGAGGTTCTAAACTTTCCGGAAAAATCGAGATAGAAAACTCTGTTATCGAAGGAATGAACAGGATTGAGATGGAGAATGGCGTTATCAAAAAAACTAAAATCAGAGATTTTGTAACGATTAAACAGATAAATACTGAACCATACACCATTAATGAAAATACATTTGAAGGAGATACGGTATACATCTGCCGGAAAGATGAATATGTGTTCGGCTTTTAAAGAAAGACCTCATCATGAGGTCTTTTTGTTTTCAGAACCTGGTTTGCATAGCATATAAAAATGAATCAATACAGTTGTGTAAAAAACACCATTTATTTCAAAGGAGAGAACATCATGAGTAAACAGAAAAAGTATGAGATGGTTCGTGAACTATCAGGAAGACTATTCAATATTCGAGCACTACGTGATATTCCGGAACACGATGTCAGAAAAGGTGATTGGGGTGGTCGCATTCAAAATGAGGAGAACCTATCTCAAGATGGAACGGGATGGGTCATGGAGGAAGCCATGGTGACAGGGGAAGCCCAAATCATAGATGGACTTGTCACAGGTCGGTCGCACGTCAAAGACTATGCGATTGTTCATTCTGGAACCATCATTGACTCAGAAATCGGTGGGGCTTCTGTCATCAAAGGAGAGTCAAGCATCACGAAATCAAAGATTTTTCACAGTTGTGCAAACAATGTTTCGGCTCAATATGCACAGCTATATAGTGTGCATATTACAGATAGAGGAAGAATCTTTAATTCAATAATTTCTGCAGTCGAAGGATTGGAAATAAAACAAACCATTGATATCAAAAATTCACAAATTCGACTAGAGGATGGTGTTATCTCTTCCATAGGAAACATCGAAAACGTAAAGATAAATGTTAAAAACTTCACAGTAAACGTCTCGTTCAAACTCGAACATATTCGTGGAAGTATTTTGAGCAATCTTTGGATTAAAAGTCAGGGCAATATGGAGAAACGAACCGAATGGATTGGGAAAAAAGAAGAACCAATTTTGATAGAGGGGAAACATTTGCTATCGTTAGATTCGAACATCAACGGTGGCGTGACGCTTAGGGGAAACCTTCGCCTAATCAACTCTAATATATCAGAAAATGCTCAGGTTGATATGTATGGAACGCTCGTCAATTGTCACATATCAGAATGGGCAAGCATTAAACTTTCACAGAAGGTGTCACGGGAGATGAGCGGACTTGTTCTGAATGGAGATAGTATAGTAAACGATTGAAAGACTCCTTATTGGGGGTCTTTTTGTTTTCTCATATCCGGTTGCATATCATACATCATCCAGATAATACAGTTGTGTACCAACACTTTATTTTTTAAGGAGACAACAATCATGAGCAAACAGAAGAAATATGAAATGTTGAGAGTCAACAGCAAACCCAACCTGTATCTCATCAAAGCACTGATAGACATTCCGAAATGGGATGTTGAAAAAGGTGAAACAGGTGGAATGATTGAGCATGAAGGAAACCTGTCACAAGACGGAGACGGCTGGATTGGAAAAGGTTCATTCGTAAAAGGAAGTTCTAGCGTCATAAACGGGCTTGTATCCGGACAATCATCGTTACTGGAAGCGGTAATCCTAAAGAATGGGGTGGTACGTGGAACCAAGCTCAAGGGAAACATTCTCATTGATGGGAGTATTCTCTTTGATAATTCAGAAATCTATGGTGACAGTTCTTTTTCAGGAAGGGGATTCATTTCTGATTCCGTCATCGCAAATGGAAATTTCGACAATCAATTTAAGGTGAAGGATAGTAATATTGAGGCTGAGAACGGATGCCGATTTGAAGGCGTCAGCAACTTTACCAATGCAAGCATTAATGTCTATTCAGCGTATATTTCCCATGATTGCACGATGAAACATGTTCAGATTTTGACGCCTCAGATGGAATCAAATCAAGAGTTCATCTTCGAGTACATCGACGTAGACAACGAAAGTCGTGTTACCATTGGGGAAAAGTCCGGTCAGGCAAAGGGACGTTCCATCATGTGTGGAAGTGAAGCTGAAAAAGTTATGGTTCGTGGCAAGCACTTTAGAATTCACAATTCTAAAATCACCGGAAGCCCAACCATTACGGGAGCGGTTACGGTCAAGAATTCGACCATTTCCGGTATGCCAACGATTGAGATGCGTTATGGAAGAATCTTGGATTCGACGATTGAGGAATGTGCGGTCATCAAGAGCTCGTCAATCTATATGAAAGAAATCAATGGAAAGCGGATTTGTGGCGATACGGTCTATGATTTTGATACGCATTAAGACTCCTTTACGGGGTCTTTTATTGTTTTCTCTCTTCTATTGCATATCATAAAGAAACGTATCAATGCAGTTGTGTAACCAACACTTTACTTTCAAAGGAGACAATCATGATGGGTGAACAGAAAAAGTATGAGATGGTTCAAGAGGGAGAATATTATCGGATTCGTGCCCTAATTGACATTCCGGAATATGGAGTTAAGGTGGGTGATTACGGAGGGGTAATTGAGGATGAATCGAACCTAACGCAGGACGAAAAGGGATGGATTTCAAAAGAATCGAAGGCTGAAAAACAAGCGACTGTCCATGACGCTTTCGTTACTGGAAAATCATTAGTCAGCGATGCATCTCGCCTTATATCAGGAACAATTCATGATTCTACTATAAAGGGGACTCTTGTGCAGGGAAGCGTGAAAATTTTTAACTCAACCATTGAAAATTCAACATTCTGCTTGGAAAATGAGATGGATGAAGGAACCATTCATGATTCCTATGTTTTGGGTCTCTATTTATATGCCCAATTCAACATTCATCATTCTGAAATTTCAGTCGGACAGATGGATGGCTGTTGTGAACACTTCCACGTGAATGATTCTTTTATAACCTTAAAAAGTATGAATATTTTAAAGAAATGTCTTATCAGGGGTTCAAAGCTAGACCTTGACTATTTTAGGGTCTCGCAAAAGGTTTCGCTTTTCTTTTTCGAAATGGAGACAGACGGTTCTTTATATGTTATAAAAGATGACTTAAACCAGGATGCAGAAACTTTTGTTTTCGGAAGAGGTCGGAATCCGATTCGTATTGATTGCCAACACCTTATGATTTCGAGCACAACAATCAAGGGAAATCCTTACTTGTGTGGGAATATGAATCTTACTTCGTGTGAAATAACTGGAATGCCAAGCATTCGACTATACGGGAAACTCGAACATTCACAGGTGTCAGATTTAGCGGTCATCAACTATGTAAACGAAGATTACCGCATTCTTAAAAAGATTAAACTCAGCGGGGATGATGTATATGAGTAACACGTAAAAGACCCCTTTCCGGGGTCTTTTTTCTATGTTTCTATCTTATTTCTAACTAAAAGAATAGGCGTGAACCCGCTCCAGGTAAGGATTTCGAGAATGCACAATCGGTATTTTCTATCTTTACATAAAGTTTCATAACGACTTTAAGATAAAAAGAGAATTAGGGGAGTTGCTGGTAGAAAGAGCAGGAAAATTTGCCAATGTATTTATCTAGGTAACGTTATTAAGGGAAGAGCTGGTGAAAGAATAGGAAGGGCTGGTAGAACGGAAATAGCGATTGAAGCGGCGAAATAAGAAAAAGACCTCTCTACTGATGTAGAAAAGGGATAGAATTACATAAATTGACTATTGTCAATAAATAGAGTATGATAAATGTATAGTCATGCCAAAGAGAAAGAGTTGGAAGGGAGAGATGACCAATTGAAAAGAACCTACAAGACGCTTGATGAAATCGGCAAAGAAAAATCTCTTACAACAGAGGAAAGAGACTGGTTGGAGAAGATGGTATCCATGTGCGTGACACTAAGGAAACATCATCGGTTAAATGAAAGATTGACAAGGAACAGCAATTGAAACAACTGGAGAGAAGGGCTCGGAGCTTTTCTCTCTTTTTGATTATGAGAAGAATGGAGATGGTGAGGATGGAGAAAAATAAATTTAGTTCAGAACTAAAACAAATCCGAGAATTAAGTCCTGAGGAATTCAATGACAATGTTTACATTGGGAGTCTGACAGTAGAGAATTCAATTATTAAAGGAGCTCATCAGGAAAGGAAAATAGGAAGAGTTGAGTACGAATTGCTAATTGATTTCTTCAAAGCTCAGAAAACTTTGGAGTCTATTCTTTCAGATTTTACGTCAATATCAAATTCATTAAATGAATTGAGAGATTCCATTGATAAAAAAACTCATATTTCGGTTTTCGAATATGGCTCTAAGCAAAGCCTCGCATTCCTTCATAGACAAGAACTCAATCAGAAATTTAAGCAAGTGCTGAGCGAATTGTTTTCGGTGATTGACATTACTGAAAGTAAATTTCTCTCCTATAATAAAAGAAAAATCAATGGATTGAAGAGTGTAAGCGATTTGAAAGGTGATGAAAAGAAGAAAAACAAATACTTCGGACTAATGAGAGAAATTAGAAACACTAGTATTCACAATTCTATTATTTTTACAGACTATGACTTAAGTCCAGACACCAATGGGATTATAAAGGAACCACATTTCTTTGTCTCTGCAAGCCATATTCTTAAATCATTTAACGAACATAATTCTAAAAAAAGAAAAGAGAAACAACTAAAGGCAGACTTATATTTAGCAGATTGTGCCTCAAGAAATGTTCGATTTAATCAAAATGATTTGTTAATAATGTTGGAATATACAGTCTTATCTTGCTTTAGAATTTTTGAAGAGTTCATTTCTAAACTAATAATCTTCTTATCTAACAAGCAGAAAGAAATATCGAAACTATTTCTTTCAAAAACGTTTACGCATTTGTTTATTGTTGAGAACGATGTCATTAAAAATATACTAGACCTATCAGACGAGAATGAATACGCTTCTTTCTTATCTAAAACGATTCAAAATAGGTTCTATTGAATCAATGGTTTTATTTGACAATAGTCAAATAATATCCCATACTAAACCCACATCCAAAGGAGGCGTTCAGCCATGAACTATTTCAAATCCATCCAACGAATCCAAGAACAGGATTCCCCGTTTTTCTCCACATTAAAAACGCACGGTCATGTCCGTGATTCTATCCAGGTCAAGGCGGTCTATCTAACAGCAGAGGGTGTTATGGTCACAACCCTACACCGCAATATGCTTCGGGACAATATCATCAACCCGAGAACCATCCATATTTATTCCACAAAGACGTGCCGAACCACAGCAGAGCTTGAATCCGAACTAATCGGAACCGTCTACTGCGAAGACCCGAAACTTCGTGCCATCATTGAGAAATTTGATTGTGCGAACCTCATGGATATTCCGGATGAGGTGCAAAAACTCGTGGAAAGACGAACGAAACAAGATATGGTGGCGTATTTCCAGGATGCAGACATTGTTATTCGAAATGAAGAATCGTTCCCGATTGATGAAGCGGTCGCAGAAACGTTCTTCACAACGGATACAAAAGCACCGACGGACGTCTTGTTCACTGCCATGCTTCCATAAGTCTATAGCGTTGTGTAGTCAAATCTATTAATAAAGAGTCCTTCGGGGCTCTTTTTTCATGTTCTCTATTCGAAATTTCTTCCCGAATCCATAAAATTTATTGACTATTGTCAAAAATAAAGATAAACTTAAGATACGAATCAAACCGGTACAAGGGTGTGGATGTCTAGAATCCCTTGACTGTATAAAAGGAGGAGTATAGATGTATGTGATTGGTGGAATGATTTTATTGTTTACGTTGTTTTTCGTGTACCCCTATTTGGATACACGATTTATCCACTGGAGGATGCGGAAGGAAATCTTAGCAAGTGAAGAAAAAAAGAAAGCGATTCAAGAGCAAATTAAAGCGGAACGCTTGAAACAAGCGAAAGGCTGGAAAGAATCTTTGGATGCTTTAGGTATTCATCATTCGGTTGAAAGCTTACTGAATATGGGTGGTGGGCGTATTTTTGAGGAAAATCAACTCCCGCTACAAACGGTATTTACACAAGATGAGTATTCGAAGCTTGTCTCCATTCTTCTCCCTGAATATGTGAAGCGATTCGACAAAGATGGTTGTTATAAAAGCGTGCACCTTGATGAGTTGTCGGTCGCCGTACACGCCAAAGAGTTGACGGTGTATGTGCAGAAGTTAGAAGAAGCCCTTGATGTTCTCGTGAAAAAAGAAAGATGGCAGACATTGTCAGACAAAGAATTAGAAAAGAAAGAAGAGTTGAAATCAGAAATAGAACAATGCAAGGTCGAAATAAAGGGGTATTCTGAATTTCAACTCGATTTGAATAGAACAATTACTGAAAAAGGCATTGTGTCAGGGCATGTTGTATTCAATCCATTTACTTCATTTGATGAGGAAAAGGTCTTGAAGTTGGTTACGTCAATTATCGGGACAGGCAAGCCGGAAATGAAAGAACCTGTTTTAAAAGGAACGCATGTGACAAGTCCCGCCCTCGAAGAACTCAATACCTTCTTGAATGAGAATCAATTGCCGGATAAAACCACACAAGAACTCATCGAAACCATGAACCTTATCGAACGGACGTTACGAGCACAACATGAACGAACGAAGTTAAACAACACGCTCCTACAAGCAAAGGTGTTGGATGAAACCGCACGAAAGTATCATCAGATTGGAGATGAGTGACGAAAGAGCCTTCGGGGGCTCTTTTTTATTTTATCCTAAATATTGACCAATTTCACAAATAACAATATTGACTATTGTCAATAAAATCACTATGCTAAAGATACAAGTAACCATTGGACATAAGATAAATACTTATGAGCTATTTTAAAATAAAGGGGGAGTCTTTATATGGAAAAAAACGGTGATGTTCTTTTATTTATTTTTTGTATGTTGCCTATAATGGTTGGAATCGGATTAGTAATTGCAAACACTTTGGGACAATATTCTTACCAAAGGAAGCATGAATCGAATAGCAAAACGGACGATTCAAGCGTTTTCAAACAAGCGAAACTTTGGCAGAAATCCCTAAGCGAACTGGGGGAAACAAGAGAGTTTGATACATTGTTGAACATTGCGAAAAAACATGATACGCCTTTAGATTCGGTTCCATTTGAGGCAGTGTTTACTCATGATGAGTATCGGTTCGTCTTATCGAAGTTCTATAGCGATTTATCAAAGGTGACAGATGGGTTTGCAGGTTCTTTCTCTTTTGAAACACTTCCTGTCGCTGTCCATGTAAAAAACATATCCCAATATGCCCTTAAACTGAAAGATTCGATTTCAATTCTGGAAGAAAAAGAACGGGTATCGGAGTTATCTCTGAAAGGCAAAGAAAAAATGGAACGTTTAAAGGAAGAATTGACGTCGGTCGAAACAGAAATTACGAATTTCACATACAATCGTGTGACGACAAGGGATAGCGTTGGTAGGGTTATCGGCAAACGTTTGACCTTCTATAAATTCGCAGGGGAAGATGAAGAAAAGTTGTTAGAACTCGTAGACCAGAATTTGGTTGGAGGGAAACCAGAGTTCAAACCGCATGTTCCGAAAGCGGATATTCCAACCAGTCCTGCACTGGAAGAGTTGAATGAGTTCTTGAATGAACATACACTCCCATCCGACGTATACGAAGAGTTGTCGGAGACAATGAAAGCTATCCAACAAACGCTTATTGGACGAAACAAAGAGGAAGAAGAAGAAACGATTCGGACAAAAGCAAAAGTATTAAATGACACCGCAAAACAGTATCATCAAATTAAAGAAGATGCTGATTAAAATCAAAGAGTCTATCATAGGCTCTTTTTTACGTTCAATGAATTACCATTATATTGTTGACTATTGTCAAATTAGACAGTAGAATTAAATTAAGATAAATGAACCGGTTCAAGGGTGTTATGTCAATTGTTCCCTTGACTGTACTAAAGGAGGAGTTTCACATATGGAAGTGGTCTTAATCATATTGATGCTCAGCATTTCGTTGCATCTACTCAATGGCATTTTTAGGACATCGATTAACCGTAAATCACATCATTCAGATGAAGAGGTAAAAGAAAACGAAAAAGAAAAATATGTCGAACAGGCTGTGAAATGGCACACCTTATTAAAAGAACTAGGCGAACATTCAGACCTCGATGAACTGGTGAGGATTGCTGAGGAGAGCCACGTGTCCGATGATGAAATCCCGTATCGAGTCTTGCTCACAAAAGAAGAATTTCACGTTGTTTTGAAGCAAACTCTTAAAGAGCGATATGAAAATCTCGAACTAGATGGATACGAAGGAGAGTTCACTATAGATAACTTGACTGTTGCCGTGCACGTGAAGCGGTTAGCCGCTTACATTCTCGATTTGCAGACATCACTTTTGATGTTGGAAGAGAAGGAACAAGCATTTGGACTTTCTCCGGAAGGCACAGCGAAAAAGAATCAAATCAAACAAGATATTGTAGAGAGTGAAGAAGAAATTGGGAAATATGCCTATTTGAAATCCCTTGGCAAGAAAAATGACATCATTTCTGAACAGCTCAGCTTTCGCCAATTCGTTGCTGTGGAAGAAGAGGAATTGCTCGAAATGGTAGACAGTAAAATTGGGAACGGAAAGCCGGTATTTAAAAACAAGGTGGATACAGTGAACACGCCGACAAGTCCTGCTCTTGTTGAATTGAATAAATTTATGAGCGAGAACAAGTTGCCAGATACTATCTACAATGAAATCCAGGACACCATTGTGGACATTCAAAAGAAACTTCGTGACCAAGATAAAGAGAAAGAATACGATAAGCTTCTGACAGAAGCGAAAATTTTAGAACAGACTGCAAGGAAATATCATCAGATTAAGTAGAGTTGATTAGTAGATAGTCCGGAGGTGAAACGATGAAACAAAAACAATTTGAAGAGTTTGAGAAAGAACTGCAGGCACTGCAAGAGAAATACAATATCTACATTCATGCTGATTATGAAGAAGATGTTGATTACACCTGGGAAGAAGAGCCGTATGTCATGGGCGTGACCGCTTACTTGGCATATTACGATGCTGAGGACATGCCGATTGTGATTGAAGACGAAATCGAGGACGAAATTAAGGACGAAAAGTGAAGCTCACACCTGTGGGCTTTTCTTTTTGCTCTCTTGAAGCGGGTGAATAAGAGAGAATCCATGATAGTAAGATACAGAGTACAAAAATAAAGGCGTCAATCATTGACACAATTCAATCAAAAGGAGAGGTTTCTGTATGAGTGAAACAGTTTATTTTAAAGGGGTTTTAAAAGTTGTTGAAAAGATGGAGGGAGAGACACTGGAAGCACAGTGCAAGCGTCTATTGGGCGTGGCTGAACTTCCCTCATATTTTGAGAGTTATCAAGAATATTTGATGGACGAGCACGACGGAGAGTTCGTGGTTAAAGATGACGTTCTCTATCGGGTCGAGAAACATAAAGTTGACCCAGATACCGATGTCTTCCGTGCCTCCGTAAATGAGAACGGGGAGATTGAATTTGATGTCCGATATTACAATGGTGGCTGTAGATTTGATGATGCGATTCATGAAGCACTGAAAACGATTGAACCCGAAAAAGTGGAACGACAAAAGGCGAAGACTGAAAAAGCAGAGCGTCAAAAGCGATATCGATATTTCTTTAGTTTTTCAGATAACCGTGGTCGTGTTGGTCGTGGCACGATAGAGTTAAATCGTTTAATCACAGGGATTTCTCATATCGAGGACATTGAACAGATGTTATCAGAACGTTATGACGGAGAAAAGTTTTTTGTGACGAACTATCAGTTAATGGAAGCATTCGATGTTGTCCCCGTGAAGGAGAAAGAATGTAAAGTAATAATTCACGAATTTAAGGTCTGGACAGTATAAGAGAGGGTTTTATTCCAAAATAAGAAAGGAAGCGGGTAGGATGCTAGAACTCTTTCATGTCACCCCGAAGTCGAACTTGGAATCGATTTTAACGAACGGATTGATTCCTCAAATCGGGGAACGTTCAAAGGAAATGGAAATCGAGCCGTTGGTTTGTCTATTTACTTCGTATGAAGATTGTGAAAATGCCTTGTGTAATTGGCTTGGTGAATCTTTCGATGAGTTAGAAGAAGAGCTGATTACACTCAAGGTGGTATTACCGAATACGGTACGACTCGAACAGACGACAGAGTGGGAATACGTGTCGAAACAGACAATTGACCCATGCTTTATCTCGTTTTTCAAGAACGAAGGATGAAAATAGTGAAACGAAAATAGCGAAGCGAAAATAGTGAAGCGTGAGACGCTTTCAATTCAACAGTGGTCAAAAAAAATAGACAACCTTATGGAGGTATGAAAAATGGACTTAGAAACAATTAAACGGTATGACGATACGCTCTGGCTGATGTATTTAAAAGAGAATACAGTGTTCGATGCAGATGGTATCCAAGAAAAGAAAGAGTGGCTAATTCAAACATTGGAAGCCCATCAGGATGCACTCCAATTAGCATTAGAAGTGATGGAGAAGAACGGGTTGAAGAATGAAGAATATGTCAAGATTCAGTCGATGGTGATGAATTCAATTGAAAAAGTGGATACAACAGATGAATAGTAAAGAATTCAAAAGAGCCGATAGAGGCTCTTTTCTTCTTTTGGCTGTATGCATTGGATTCAATCCGACTTTGTATTCCCTTCAATTTTGCATAGTATAAAGAAACACTATCAATACAGTTGTGTAAACAAATCGATTGCACTTTACCCTAGTAGGGGTACCAAACTTTTAAAGGAGACTTAACATGGAACAGCCAAAACGTTATGAGATGTTTGCGGAAGCGGACAGTAATTATTACCGGATTGTCTCACTGATTGATATTCCTGAATACGGGATAAAAAAAGGTAGCCAGGGCGGGAGAATCAAGTCTGAACAAAATTTCCCGCAAGATAGTACAGGATGGATTTCGTATGATTCTACCGTAATGGGAACGGCGAGGGTAACAGGTGGATTAGTAAAGGAATCTATCATTAAGGATAATGCCAGAATTTTAGGAGGGGTTATTTATAAATCTACAATTTCAGGGAGAGCTGTGATTGGAGAAAACATTACGATTGAGAACTCGAAAATAACGGGTGGTCTCTATCAATCTTTGCAGAAGGGTTCAGTCGGAATCGTCAAAGATTCGAAAATCATTCACCTTTCAACAGCATCTACGTTTCATCTTCAAAATGTCCACGTATTTGCCTCAAAAGATATCAATTGCTATGCTCCGATAGATTGGGAGAACGTGAACATAGATGTAGACAATGGGAAAGTAAATTGGTCAGCAACCTTAAAAAACGTCATCATCGATGCTGAAGAGATGTTATTAGACGAAACCGTGACCATGGAATATGCCGATATTCGACCAAGTGGAAATTTCATTCTGGGACACACGTCCACTTATGAAACCCTGCGTTACAAACGGCTTAAGGAAAGTCTAATTTTGGGAAGAAAGGATAACAAGATACGATTTACAGGAGAACGATTGTCTGTGTCGAATTCAACGATAAGTGGAACACCTTCTTTAGAAGGGAATCTAATTGTGAAGAATTCAAGCATCATGGATTCTGCAAACGTTTCAATGAACGGGTTAATTGAAAATTCTGTGATAGCTGAATTCGGGACTGTCAAAGGAGACTTAGATAAAAAATCCCATCTATTCAACAAGAGAATCGACGGAGATATGCTGTACGAATTTAGATAATAGAAGATACAAAAAAAGAGCCTATAAGGGCTCTTTTTATTTGTCAGAACTGTGTTGTCAGTTCATCGATATGTTGCTGAAGGTTCGTCTCGATTTCTTTTTCGATTTTCGTGTTAAATTCTTCGACGTGTGTTTCCACATTATGCCGAACATAAGCTGTTACAACTAGGAGGACAATGGCTCCAATTAACGACAGCTTGATAAAGAAACCATTCTCTGTTTTTTGATTCATGTGAATACACTCCTTTTCATTTTGTGTTGATAACACACCTCTAATTTAGTGAACTTCTTATCCTATTCCGCTTCACATCTTCCTATCAATCACTTATTTTTGCTCATTCTAAACGATGAGCTGAATGAACAGAAACTGATTCCCTTAAAATCGTCAACTATTATTGACAATAGTCAAAATTATATGCATACTGAAAGGAGAGATGTGAATAAAAGAGGAGCTGATGAGTTTGAAGAAATTAGGAATATTAATGGGTGCAATCTCTATCTCGATTGCCGTGCTTGCAGGATGTGGGATTGAAACCGAATTAAGCCCGAAATCCAAGACCTATTCCCTTGAAGGGGAGTTTAAAGCGAGTCAAGAAATCGTGAAGGATATCTACTTTAATGGATTTGTGGATGAGGACACGATTGTCCTTTCAGAAGACCAGATGAAAGAGACGCAAGAAGCATATTTCACGGTGGAAAAGGGAAGCCGGTTCACGTTTTATTCAGACTGGACGGACGAGAGCATGGAGTTTGAAGTGGTTGAATTGAAACCAAAGGAAAACGTCATTTATCTACGGGCTACTGTTAAGGAATAAGAATGATAAAGCCAATAGATTTGACTAAATAACGGTATTGAGGATGGTGGAAGATATGAAAACGATTAAACTTATGATAGGTGTGGCATTAGGAGCGGCACTGCTCGCCGGATGTGAGCAATCTAATTTGAAGACTTCTCCCGAAGAATGGGTTGAAACGATGAAAATGGAAGAAGTCGTAAGCGGTTGGGCAAAACCTCAGGATAAGATTTACGATAGCTTGTCAGAAGGTCAAGGGAGCATATTGTTCGGTGGTTTCGTTGATGCAGACCGAATTTCTTTATTGATGAGAGAAAACACTAGCTATGTTCCGGTTTATTACAAGGTAAAACCGGGTCACAAAATTTCAATTTCTTATGGAACCTCTGGAGATATTGTCATTGAAATCCTAGAAACGAAATCACAAGAAGATGCGATTCGAATTAAAGTATCGAAAGTGAAAGAAGGAGAGTGAAGCTATGAGCAAAGATAATGTTGTCGATTTGGAAATCTATAAGATGACAAAAGAAAATATCCATCGTTTCCAGAAACGGTCGAATTTCGTGTTCTACAGCATGTATCCACTCCTCGCCTTCTATATCACCTCAGCAGTTTTGTATTTTGTCGATATCCTCTCAAAGACAACCTATACCTGGGTAATTGTCGCCATTCTTTCTTTGTACTTTACAGCTCTTATTCTTCATACGTCTCTAATTGCTTCCACGCAGAAACAGCGGAAAATCATGTGGGGAGCGGGCGTCTTCTTCACGATGCTTTCCTATGGAGGGATTCATTCACTCTTTTTCATCTTCTTGATTCCAGGTGTCTTTCTCTTCATTCGAATCATGAAGATTGAGAAAAAGAATTGGGAGTTGTTTTGGGAATCGCAAAAGCGTAATAGTCAGTAAAAATCATAACAAACAAAAAATAGGAGGTAGATAAAATGAAAGAAAATCAAGAGAACCAGTTGATTTCCCCTCAAGTAGAGGGGGGATTTTCGAACGTTAAGGTGGGATTCGCCGTACTCTATATGCTGTCTTTCGTAGCAATGGGAATGTATGGTTTTTGGAAAGTTTTATGGCAAGCGGGAATCATTTGGGGAGCAAGTCTCCGAAAGGAAGACCCGGCTTGGATATTGGATATCAGTCTTTCTGATGAGCCGATTCAATTTTGGGTCTTTGTTTCTATGTTCGTCCTCGCACATATAATTGCTCTTGCTTCGTCACGTTCAAAAAAGATAACCGTTCCAACGGCATACGCCAACATGAAACTTGCATTCGGAAGCACGATTTTTTGTGCAAGTCTTCTCAGTCCGTATTTCCTTTTGGGGTTCTTGTTGACCGTTACAACGCTTCTGATTCGTAGAAATTATCCGACGGAAGATGATATGATTTATCCATTTGAGAAGCGATTGAATGAATTCTTTACAAAGAAAGGAATCGAATAAGATGGGTGAAATCATAGTATCCGTACTGTTTCTATTGATACTGTTCCTTTCGGTTGGAGCGGTCGTGTTGATGAAACCAAGCATTGGTTCTGAGCCTTCTGTTATCACAGAGGAGGAATGGATTTATCCAAAAGAAGATATTCTTATTTATGGAGATTGGTCATTCGAATTTGGTGGATTCCCCAATGAAAAGACCCTCCTTTTCTATGAGAGACATGACGAGGGAAACCATCCGGTCTACTTGCAGATTACAGAAGGAAAAGAAATGAAAATGGTTGTAGATGGCGACAGCATTATTGTGACAGAGGTGGATAAAGAAAATAATCGTATCAAAGTAAAGATGCAAGAACCAGAGTGATGGTAACGGAAAGGTGGGTGATAGAATATGGCAGAACTTTATTTGGGTATTTTTCCCATCATCATACTGATGGTGATAGTTTTTCTTATAATGTGTGGAGATTCTGATTCCTCGTCGTCAGTTCGTCAATCTGCTAATCGAGCAAACCTTCTTCACAAAAGAAATGGATGGGTTTCACCGAACACGAGAATCCTTCATACAGAATGGTGTTCTTTCGAGTTTGGTGGATTTCCGTGTGAAAACACCATGCTTTTCTACAAAGAGACAAATGGGGATAGGAAATCTGTTTTCTTACAGGCAGGTAGCGAAGAAACAAGAATGGAAGTCTTCGGTAAAATCCTTTTGATAGAAAAAGTGAATCCAAACGCCAATATCATTAAAGTAAAAGTCTTAGATAAAAGGGGTTTTGATTCGACAGTTGACAGGAAATAAACCGCTTTCAATCACAATAGAATAAGACAAAATCAAAGAGGAGATGCCGATGTATCTTCTCTTTTTTCACAGAGGGGGAGATAGGATGAAAATTGAATTGTATGTACGAATTCGACCACGTGATAAAAACATGAAGGATGTCTTTTGGAATGCTCTGGATAATGACGAGAAATTCAAAGGGGAGTCTGGCTTATTCCTTTACAAAGGGGACACCGAAAAAGACTTTGACCATCTCTTTATGATTCGAAAACTCGATGATAAAGAAGTGCAACACATCAAAGATTTCCTACTTGCGATTTCCGATGTCTGGCACGTCCGTGTCCGCTCGATTGACCCGGAACCATGGATGCCGGAAGAAACGGTTCAACGCTTGATTGATATTTATGAATTCAATAAGAAATTGGGTGATATTGCATGCTGAAACGAAAATTGATTTGGTTGTTGCCACTCCCGCTCTTTGTCGGGTGCGTTCTTCTTGTAAAGCCATCGGATGAATACTTGCTAGAAGCAAAACACACAGGACTTGAGAATGAACGACATGAGTTCGTAGTATCTTTGACAAATGAAGGGGACGAACCGATGAAACTTATCTCGTATGATGGTGGATTTGTGGACATGGTTGTCAAAGACGAAAACGGAAAAATCGTCTATGATTCGGATAAAAATACGATGACTACGCAGGTCGTCAAATACAAACAAATTCGCTCGAATAATACCGTTGACTTTACAACTTCATTGGATACGGAAGAACTTCCTGCTGGAACGTATGATATTCTGTTCAAATTGGATAAAGACCGAGGAAAAACATTTGATGTTGAGATGAGCTGGCTGAAAGAATGAGACCATCTATAGGTGGTCTTTTTTTTGATGATGAAAGGAGATGGAAGTGAGTAGGATAAGAGATATTGGATATAGGCGTTCGAATGAACATTTTATTTTTAAAGGAGAGAATGACATGGAAAAACGGTATGAATTGGTTTGGAATGAAGAAGGGGAAGGGTACCGAATTCGGGCTTTGGTCGATATGCCACACGTCAATGTGAAAGCAGGCGATGTTGGTGGGATTGTCGATTCTGAAGACAATCTCGCACAAAATGGATTAGGTTGGATTGATTATAACAGCAGTGTGACTGGGGAATCAGTTGTCCTTGATGGATGGATTAAAGGACGTTCTACGATTACAGGGGATTCTTTTGTGTCATCGGGTACGGTTATGAACTCCACGATTTCGAATACGCAATTTCAGGGAGAGAGCGATGTGGAATCGTCATACTTTGACCATTGTCATTTTAAGGTTGATTGCAAGGCATCTGCTTCAAATCTAACCCACGTCTTCGCTTATGAGGATGCTGTATTTCGTGATTGCATATGGAATTCAAAAAACCGAGCACGCTTCAGAAACTGTTTGCTAGAAAGTGTTAACATTAAGAATGAATCTGCAGAATTCGCCAACGAATTAGAGTTGAGGGATGTAATGGGACATATCAACATTATTAAATCGGATGTGCCTGTAATCATCCATCATGCCCGCTTCCATTTTGGGATGAAGGAACTTTCCATGACAGAACCGCCAATGTACTTTTCGAAAGTTATCAATGATTCGAAAGTTCAGATAGTCGGTTTAAAGGAGTCACCTATCCGAATCCATGTCCCTACGCTACATCTATATGATGTGCTCATCAAAGGGGAGATTCGCATGGACGGAGAACATCAGGGCATCTATGCTTCTACGATTTTAGACAATGCCGTCATCAATATGACGGGAACGGCTCAGTATCTTGAAATGCGAGAATTTTCTCAGATTGTCTTTGACCCGGAGAAACAACAAGGCATTAAAGAACTTCAATTATCAGGAGACATGATTTATACGAATTGAGACACTCGATACCGGGTGTCTTTTCTTATGACGAGCGGACGTTCTGCATAAAATAAAGGATAAAAGACAATGTAGTTGTGTAAAAAATCATTACACTTTATTTTAAAGGAGAACAATGAACATGGGAAAACGTTACGAATTAACAACATTGGAAGCGAACATCGAAGGACACGTTCTTTATCGAATCAAAGCTCTTGTCGATATGCCGGATTACAAGGTGAAAGCCGGAGACTTAGGCGGTTGGATTAGTGGAGAGCATAACCTATTGCAGGATGGTAGTGGATGGATAGACAGTAAATCCATGGTCATAGGAGAAGCGGTTGTCGAGCATGGGTGGTTAAAGAATACAGCCGTTCTTCCAGGGAAAACACGAATTTCCTGTCATGTGATGAATACATGTACAGTCAAAGGAGATACGAGCATCCATTATGCCTCGACGAATTTTACTCACTCGTTCATCAAAAATAGCTCTATCACAGGGATTGGCAAGATGGAATATTCGCAAATTATGGATTCTATCATTGATTGCAACTTTTTGATTCAAAAAAGTCAGTTGAATGATGTTATTGTAAGAGAAGGAGAACTGGAGATACAAGACTCCACTCTGACATCCTCTAGATTTGTGGGAGACAGCCTTATCAAGGTATCCAAAGTGAACTTGATGGAAGTTCTGAATAAAACAAAGTTGGTTGGTGTAACGTTCAGCTCTGAACGTTACGGCATCTATGATGAAGTGGATTGGGTGTCGGTTGACCTCCATGTGAAATCTTCTAAATTTATCAAGCCGCTCACGATGAAACAGGTTACGCTCAAGACCAGCGTATTCAATGGCTATGAGACAACCGAAATCCATGGGTTCAAAGGAGAGATTCCAGAAGGATTCTATATTGGAAGCGTCAAAACAGCGGACGAAGACTATGAAACGAGTCTAAACGGATATCGTGACACGGCAATTGAAGCGGATGTTCGAAATCTAATCGTTTCTAATCTTCAAATCTTAGGGAGCCCAATTTTGAAGGGAAGTCTTCATATTCAAAATAGTACAATTACGGGACGACCACTGATTGAGCTAGATGGTCGAATTCAAAACTCCACGATTCAGGATTTAGCTGTGCTTCAAGTAGACCTCAGTAAGACCGTTTCCTTGAAAAACATTATCCTGTCAGAAGACCAGGTTTATGTAGACGAAAAAGATTGAGACACCTTTCAGGGTGTCTTTTCTTATTGACAATAGTCAAAAAAATAAAGTAAACTTATGATACAATTAACACATAAGGAGATGGTTATATGTATAAAGTAAAAGCAATCACATCATCAAAATTGGGGACGTCAGCATATCCAGATTATGATAAGTGGCTCCATGAGATTCAGAAGACAAAAAAGATTGAGATTGTATCGGTTTTTCCGTATGTAAATAATTCAATTCTGGTGACATACAAGGAAGTGTAAGACACGTGAAGTAGCATGTGTCTTTTTCATTTTTCTATTTTCAGTTGTATAGAATACCTTATAAACAACAAAAGGCGTACACATGTACAATTTATTTTTAAAGGAGATGGGAAAATGAAAAAGAGATACGAAACCATACGGCAATACAAAGAAAAATACCTTCAAATTAAAGCACTCGTTGACATGCCAGAACACTGCGTTTCAAAGGGAGACTTGGGTGGGTACATCGAAAAAGAAGAGAACCTCCCACAGGAAGGAACCGGATGGATTTCCGAGGACTCGGTTGTTGCACAAAATGCGGTTGTATGGGGCGGTCTTATTTCTGGAGGTTCGGTCATTATCGAGGATGCCTTGATACAGGATGGAATGATTTCAGGGTGTAAAATTAAAGGCAAGAGCGTTATTTCAGCAAACCCAATCTTGACAGACTGTACCTTGGAAAACGTGGAAATCACGAGCCGGTCAGCAATTACAAAGACGACCTTGAACAACGTTCACATTGATAGCCAGGTCTCACTTCAGCAGGTGACGATTTTGGCAAAGGAAAAGGTGGAGTTAAAATCAGTGTCACGCTGGGAAAAGGTGATGTTGACCGTCGATTCAGCGGTCGTGAAACATCCATGCGAACTGTCCTCGGTTGTTGTTATGGCAGAAAGCTTCTCGATTGAGTGTAACACGAAAATAAAAGACTGTTCGTTTAACGTGAAGAAAGCGATTCGGATTGGTGGAAACAAGAAGATTAAGAATAAAGAAGTCACGATTGAAGGAACCGAAGAAAAGCCCGTCAATATCAAAGCAGAGTCTATTACGATTAACGCTTCACGGATTCACGGCGACCTTCATTCCAAAGGCTATCTTTATCTAACCTTTTCGTTAATCGAAACCCATGCAAAGGTTCGGATGTCCGGTTCCTTGAGCAATTCCAGCGTAAGGGAAATGGCACAGATTTATATTCCTGGTAAAAAGGTGAAAAACATTAGCCATGTTCACGTGGATGGGGATGCAGTCTACCCGAAAGCAGTTGTCAAAGGTGTCTCTTAAGACACCTTCTTTTCATAAAGGAGGGGAAGAATGAGAAAACATTATGAACTAATACCGGTAGAAGGGGAAACCTACTTTCAGATTCGTGCTCTAATGGACATCCCGATGCACGATATTGTCAAAGGACAGCTGGGCGGGTTTGTCGATTCAGAGGAGAATATCGAACAAGGCTCTTATGGTTGGATTGATGAAACCTGTAGAATGAAAGGTGTCGTTACCATGAAGGAGAGCTTGCTGATAAACAATTGCTTTATTTTCGGACAAGGCATTATCGAAAATTCAACGCTGAAAAATGTAAAAACGGTAGGAAAGGCAGTCTTTCTGGAATCAGACATTGAAAATATTTCGTCCCGAGGGTTTCTTAGTATGAAATTTGTTGAGTTTTCCTTCAAGGGAGATGCTCAGTTTGAAATCTTTGGATGGAGTCAATTCTATGACTCTACGATTATCGTGAAAAAAGGATATGTGAAGAATTCGTTAGAAATGAATCAATGCACCCTCAAATTTGATGAATTTCGTATCGACGCTAAAACCTTGTTGGATGGGCTTCATACGATTGATTGTGACAGTTCGCCTTCCTTCATTACCGAAAGTTATGGTCGAAATGAAGAAAAGTGTGAGGTGAAAATGAAGGGGTACGAATTTCCGAAATCTCTCTTTATGATAAACTCAAGTGTAACAGGAGATGTTAAACTAAAAGGAAATCTTACACTTATCAATTCAACGGTCTCAGACCATGCTCAAGTCGAACTGAACGGAACGCTTGATTCTGTTCATCTCAGCGAAATGGCGAAACTGATAGGGGACGAAGGTGTAAATTATATTCAAGAGAAGACATTGTCAGGGGAAGATTTCTTATTGCTCCTTGAAAACGAAAAATGATTGTTTATGATTTACTTTATCACAACAACAGGAGAATACTCCTTCTTCAACCGAAGGTAAGGAGGAGATGAATCATCCTTATATAGTAAAGCTCAGACACGATTAATGTCAACCATAATTGACCAAATGTGTCTTTTTTTTGTATAATAGACCTGTAAAAACCATTCTAAAAGGAGGTGTCCACTGACCATGAAGACCATCAAACGAGCGTACAAATTTCGCATCTATCCGACAGCTGAACAGGAAGTGAAGATTCGCCAGACCATCGGCTGTTCACGACTCGTCTACAACCACTTCCTGGCGGAGTGTGACACATCCTTCCAATCGACAGGGAAACGTCTGTCCTATGGGGTCACCTCAAAAGGATTGACGTCCCTCAAGAAGGTCAAGACCTTCCTCAAGGACGTGGACAGCATCGCCCTGCAAGCGACACTCGAAGACCTCGATGATGCGTGGAAACGCTTCTTCAACAAGCAAAACAAGCGACCGGTCTTCAAGAGCAAGAAACGTCCCCGTCAGTCGTATACGACCAAAAACGTCAACGACAACCTGAAGGTCGTCGATGTGGACGGTGTCCCAAAACTCAAAGTGCCGAAACTTGGACTCGTCCGTGTCGCCTGGAGCCGTCAATTGAAAGAAGAGACCCATATACGCCGGGCGACAATTCAAATCCGTCCATCGGGCAAGGTATTCATCAGCCTACTCGTCGAAGAAACCATCTCACCGCTTCCGACAACCAACGAAGCGGTCGGTATCGACCTGGGCGTGACCCAGCTGGCGACCCTCTCTGACGGAACGATGGCACTCAATCCACGCAACCTGAAATCAATGGAGGCAAAACTTATCCAGGCACAGCGTGTCCTCAGCCGACGCATCGAACGTGCCAAGAAGGACGGGCGTCCACTTCGGGATGCCAAGAACGTACAAAAGGCACGAATGAAGGTCGCCCGCATCCACGAGACCATCGCCAACCGACGCAACGACACGTTGCACAAGCTGACGACCGAATGGGTCAGACGATTCGACACGATTGCCATCGAAGACCTGGAGACCTCTAAGATGTTGAAAAACAGCCATTTGGCTCGTTCCATCAGCGATGCGTCGTGGTCAACGATGCGACAGATGCTCACCTACAAGTGCGACTGGCATGGGCGGACACTGATTCTCGTCAAGCCGAACGACACAAGCAGACGGTGCCACGAGTGCGGTCATATCGACGCCTTGAATCGTCCGACGCAAACGGAGTTCGCCTGTGTGTCGTGTGGTCATACGGCTCATGCGGACGTGAACGGGGCGTTGAACATCCTCGCCCGTGCTCAAGGAGTCTGGTAAAAAACAAAAAAAAGCCCTTTAAGGGCTTAATGGATAGAACCGTCGGGACGACGGGGATAGCCTACTCAAGTTGTGGTCGATAGACCTTATTACGTAGGAATCTACCACCTCTAAACGAAGTGTAGATGGTAGTAGTTCAACACGCAATAGAATAATAGAAATGAACACACTAGTTGTATCTCATACAAAATCATTTAGGAGGAATTCAATATGTATCCAGAACGAGAAATGTTCAAATTACTAGGATTAGAGTTATTTACTTTTGTTGAAGCAATGCCAATGGAGGGCGAAGTCTGTTACACGAACATCGAAGCGGTTTCAACGTCATTTGAGCCGTATCATGAAATGGATATTTCTGTGACGGACGAACAGTTGATTGTTGTATACAACGGGACAAACGAAATCGCTCGATTCGAATTGCAGGACGACGAAGCATTCCGGAAAGAAATGGTGGCTCATCTGCAGTTGCTCTAAAGAAGACCTGATTATCAGGTCTTTTTCTTTTGCATAGGATAATTTATCAAGACAATCTAGTTGTGTTCCAAACACTATTTATTTCAAAGGAGATAACATCATGAATCTATGGTCAAAAATCAAATTGTTGTCAGGTCGTTATGTAGAAGAACAAGGAGAGGTTGTTTTGCGAAAGTATAAAATGACAGGTGAAACCTTCGTTCTAAACTCGTATGACGATGACGTCTTGTTGTTTAAGATTAAATCTGTTGGCACATTCAGCTTGCCAGATGGAACGGTTGTCAAAAAGGGCGACCAAGGAGGATGGATTACATCTGAAAACTGTCTGTCACACAACGGACAGTGCTGGATTGATGAGGAAACGAAGGTGATTGACAGTAGAGTTTCAGGGAATGCTCATTTGGCAAACACGTTTGTGTCAAACAATAGCCACATCGGAGGTTGGAGTATTTTAAAGGATAGTTTCATTATTGCTTCTCAAGTAGCGGGACATTCTTTCATTCAATCAGCTCAACTTGAAAAGACGGATGTTTCAGGAAGAGTAGAACTATCTCATTCACGTTGTGAATACGTTTATATGGAGGGGGATGTGGTTATTAGAGATTCAGAGTTAAAGATGGTTCACGTTGCACACGAGAAAATCCACATTGGTGCGGACGCTCTATACATGAACTCTGTGAAACTGAACTGTGAGAATCCATCAGCTAACCCTCAGAAAATTCATGCCCCTGGAGAATGGAAAAATGTCACATTGACTTGTCCAATTCTTCGAGTAGTCGAAGGTATTCTTATGGAGGATGTGGTTGGAGAGGAAATGAAACGCTTCATCGTTCTTTCTGAAACAGAAATGAAAAATGTTCAATTTGCGAATAAGTCAAGTTTCAGAAGTGGTGGAGAAAATGCATATCATCAACTCATCAGTCCAACCAAATCAAACCCTGTTCGAATTATTGGAAAAGTTATATTTGATTCTGAATGTGAAATAAAAGGACAGGTCGCCATTCAAGGAAGTTGGCGGTTAGCGAACGTGAAAATGGCTGGAAGTACGGTATTAAAATCGGAGCAGGATTCAACCGTTCTAGTAACGGATGTCACAATGGATACGCTATCTTCCATTGTTGTTCAAAACAACTCAAAGCTTTCACATCTTATCGAAATCAATGATATTCATCTAACAGATGACCATTGCCATCGTGTTGATTCGAATAAATATGCCATGTAAGACTCTTTATAAGGGTCTTTTCTTTTGCATAGCATAACGTATCAAGACAATCTAGTTGTGTTCCAAACACTATTTACTTTCAGAGGAGATAACAGGCATGAAATATCAAGTTACCGGAAATACAAAAGAGGTCTATGATGGGAAACACTTGGTCACTCTCTATCAAATTAAGGCGATGAAAGATATTCCAAAGCATGGAGTGAAAATAGGAGACATTGGTGGATGGATACAGGACACTTCTAATCTCTCACATGACGGAAACTCATGGATAGACAAGGACTCTATGGTGTATGGTGAGAGTGTTGTCAAAGATGATGCGATTATCAAAAAATCTCTCATCACTGGAAAGACAGAAGTATCTCATAATTCCTCTGTCATCTCTTCTCAGATTAAAGGAAAAAAATCCATCATAAAAGACAATGCTCAACTCTTTATGGTGAAGGTCTTCCATCAATTGAAAGCCGAAGGAAATTGTTTCTTACAACGATTGAAGGTTGAGGGTGAGGCAATTATTAAGTCGGAAGACTGCTCGATTGCAGATTCAACACTCCGTGGCAACGTTACCATTCTTTCTAATAAAGTGACGATAAAATGGTCAACGCTCGAAAATCTTATGTTCTACAGTGCAAGCGAATACACCATTATTCGCTCCACAATCATTTCAAGTCTTCCCAGTGATATCCACAGTAGTATTGCCTTTTCTGACGTTGAACTTCATGGGGTAAAACTGGACTTTAAGCCAAGTATAAAATCGGAATGGTCGAATGTGAAGATAGAAGTTACCCATCGGGTTGTGATTTCGGATACGAATCGTTTGAACGGAGTCCTCATTAAAGGAATTGATTTCGAGTTGCAAAGTCGTTCAAAAAAAGGAAGTGTGATTAACGGAAGTTACTACCCAGAAAATGAGGAAAAACAACGGTATAGTGTCGTCATTGATTCCGGTGAGTGCAAGCTCGACTCGGTAACCATTGAAGGGAACGTTTGGATACAAGGGGACTGGTCGATTGAAAACAGCACAATCAACGGGATGATTCACTTACATTCAGACACATATTCTGCATCAAGCTTAATTAATTGTTCACTTGCCGATTGCATTGAAATGCACATTTTAAAATGGGTTCCAGGTTATCATCTTGTTATAAAGGACAAGGTATTTTCAGGGGAAGTTGCGTTAGAAACACGACATGATTTCGAACCGTATAATGAGTATTCGATATAAGAGACCCTTTATAAGGGTCTTTTCTTTTGCATACCATAACGTATCAAGACAATACAGTTGTGTAATCAACACTTTACTTTCAAAGGAGAATGAACATGAAAAAATATGAATTACTCTTACCAGCCAAAAAAGGTGCCTACCAAATCCGTTCACTTGTTGACATTCCTGAACATGGAGTCAAAGCAGGAGATATCGGGGGATGGATTCGTGGAGAACACAATCTATCTCAGGAACACAATGGTTGGGTTGATGAGACATCCTCTATAAACGATGACGCCGTTGTTTATGATGGACTGGTTCAACGTGACTCTCATCTGTATGGAACATCAAAGCTTCTTAAGGGAACGCTTGTGTCTACTCGGTTAGAAGGGGATGTTCGAGTAGATGGAGATATCTCCATCATCAATGCTAGCATTGAAAACGGGGAATTGACTGGAAAGGGGAATATTGTGGATTCGATGCTGAAAAATGTCACATTGAAAGATAATTATGCCCTAAACAATGTAAGCGTAAAAGCAGAAGAAGAACTCATCTGCTATGCGAAACAGGTCTGGTCAAACGTCGGAATGGACATTGAATGTGGAAAAGTGGAAAAAGATTTCGAAATGAGAGATACGATGGGTATGTTTGAATCGCTCAATGTATTTGAAACAAGTCTACTGGATTATGTAACAATTTCGAACCCGTCATTATCTCTTACATTTGGTGATGCAGATGTTCGAACTGGTTATTCCAAAATCGCAGGAGACTCAAATGAAGCTCCTGTTCACATTTTTGCAGATGTGTTGTGCATGCTGTCATCCCGGATTACAGGGAACGTGGTAGTGAGCGGGAAATTAAAGATGGACGAATCTGTGATTGAAGATTTCGCTGATGTAAACGTACTTGGCATGATGAAAAACACGAGAGTATCCGGGTTTTCTGTTGTAGTGGCAGAAGATGATGATACGGAAATTATTGACCATGTCATGAATGAAAACAAGGAATACCGTTTTTAATTAGACCCTTTATGAGGGTCTTTTCTTTTGCATACCATAACGTATCAAGACAATACAGTTGTGTATCAACACTTTATTTCAAAAGGAGAATGAGAATGAAAAAGTATGAATTATTAGCCACTGACATTGACGGTCAATATCGAATCCGTGCATTGGTGGATATACCCGTACATGGCGTCAAAGCGGGGGATTTAGGCGGAATCGTAAATGGAGAGCACAATCTATCTCAGGAGCACAATGGCTGGATTGATGAAACGTCTTCTGTAAAACAATCTGCATTTGTTTTAGAGGGGCTGGTGGAATCAGAAAGCCATTTATATCATAATGTTCAGTTTCTAAAAGGTACGGTATCTTCTTCAATTTTAGAAGGAAGCCTTCGTGTGTCTGGTAATGTCTCCATTTTGAATTCTAGTATTGAAAGTGGAGAATTAGAGGGGGATGGGAACATCGTAGACTCAAGTCTCAAGAACGTTACGCTAAAAGGTTCTTACGTGTTGAATACGGCTACCGTACTCGCAAATCACAGTCTGATTTGTTACAAAAAACAAGTCTGGTCAAATGTTCAGCTTTCGGTTCAAACTGGGAAGATGGAACGTGATTTAGAAATGCGAGACGTCAAAGGCACGCTCAATACATTCAATATTTTTGAAGACTCATATATCGAGTATGCATTGATTTCAAACCGAAACTTGAATTTGACAATCGGTGATGCCGATATTCGAGAAGGATTTTCTAAGATTGCAGGCAATTCGGTTGAGGAGCCGGTCACGATTTTTGCGGACTATTTGTACCTGCTGTCTTCTCGTATTGATGGCAACACAGAAATTGATGGGCACTTAAAGATGATAGAGTCGGTCATTCAGAATTTTGCAAAGGTACATGTGTTGGGAATGATGGAGAACTCAGCCATCACCGAATGGGCGATTGTTGAAGCGAAAGGCAAGGGATATACAAAGCTTATTGACATGGAATTCGCAGGAGATAGCACTTACACATTCTAAAAGGGGAAAAGAACATGAAAAAAGTATACGAATTAATGCCGGAGCCGAATTCTTCCTATTTTAGAATCCGCTCTCTAGTGGACATTCCGCATTGGGGTGTAAAAGCTGGAGATATCGGAGGATTAATAGCAGAGGAAGAATGCTTGTCGCACAGCGGGACATCCTGGATTGATAAAACATCCCAAGTTCAGAAGCATGTCCGAATAGGGAAATTTGTCCACGTTGAGCATGAAACGATTCTTGCTGGGAAAGTAAAAATTGAAAACGCCCAGTTTTGGGGTTCTAGTGTCGATATGGACGGAGTGATTGACGGCGGAGTAAAAGGATGTGTTCGAGTGGATGGTTCAAAGCTGTATGAATCCATTAATATTCATGGTTCAATAGGCATTCAGTGGAGTGAACTCCGAAATGTTCAACTACAGACAGCTGGGAGAATTTTTGGTTCAGACCTGACAAATATTCACTTGTTAGGTAAACAGGTCAATATTGAGGAAACCAAGGCAACATCTAAGGTTCTATTTGTAGCGAAAGGGAAAGCAAATTGGATACGAAGTACGCTTTGGATTGCGATGGGCGAGTTTGAATCCGAATCGTTTATTCGGGATTCTATCATCGACTCCGAATCTTTGGAGGCAAAAGATAAGTTTTTCATCGAATTTCTGAAAACGAAAGGAACATTGGAGAAACTCTCACTACTGGGTGAGACAACAAATTTAAAGGGAGATGAATCAAGTCCAATTGTACTTTCCGGGAACACCATTGAAATCGACGCAAGTGACATTCGAGGAAGTGTCCAACTGGATGGAAAACTCTCGATTGTAAATAGCAAGATTCGAGATTGTGTCAACATTTCTATGGATGGAACAATCGAAGATAGCTCATTTTTAGAGTTTGCTTCGGTGAACCAACCAATCGGGAGAAAACAAGCCATCATGAGTGTAACGCTCACTGGGGAAGACGTGTATTCTCCGCCATTCTAAGAACCCTGATTGTGGGGTTCTTTTTTTGTTTCTGATTTCAAGTTTTCGGGGAAAGACCAGAAAAAAGAATTGGAGGTGAAAAGATGTCGTATCTATTTTGGTTTACGTTTTTTATGGTAGTCGCCATCGTCTTATGGCTTGAAAAACGTGAAACGTCTAGGTTGTATCAGGTGTTGTTTGTCGTCATTTCAACTCAATTCATGATATTTGTTTCTGTGAAATCGGAAAGGAATGAGTCGTTCTTGTTATTCGAGCTATTCCCGCTCTCCCTTTCCTTTGTTCTTATCACCATCATCTTACTGTTTAACCAAACGAAAAAAGACACATCCAATGAAGTGTCTTAGGTAACCGTATTGAATTAAATCATCATGCTCATCTCACGAATGCTGTACACGAATGAGATGAAGCCCATGAATCCGATAAAGCTCAAAAGAACATGAAACCCCACATTTCCATTCTCCTCTGATTGTAAATACAATACGATAATCAAAAAGCTTGCGAATGTAATAAGACAACCTAATAATACCGTCACAATAATTCCCCTTTTCATAGGACAGAAATCTGTACCTGTTGTTATATGATGTCTTATCCTAAGCATTTGAAGGAAGAAATATAATCAATGTGACATAGTTCGTTCATCTATTCCATTTTGATTAAACATGATGTGATGAAATAGCAAATAATATCAAAGTACATTCATAATATCGCACGAAATGTCGAAATTTTAAAAATAAAAAAGACCCTTTATTTACGGGTCTTCTCATCCTTATGCAATTTCTTCTAGTTCTTCGCCTAACAGCGTAGCAACGAGTAGATAATACGTTTCATTGAATCTCGTTTTCCGAAGATGAATTTCCTGAATGACTAGGGGTTCGTTTAAGGCAACCACTTCCTTCTCTGACGCATATTCATAGTCATCCTCCAGATAATCAAGAATACGAACACCTTTCACGCCATGTAGTTCTAAGACCACCGGCTTGAATTGATGATAGATGTCATCAAAATGTGTGTCGTCCAAACCAAGTTCCTTTAGTTTTTCCAATACAATGTCTTCCGGCACGATGCCATTCAAAGCAAAGACATGAGAAACCTCGATATCCTCTGAACAAGAAAGAAGCGGTTCATAATGTTCGATGACTTCACCGGCTTCTATTAGACTTTCATGGAGCCGAATCCCACGATATAACACCCCGTGATTTTCTCGATGTTCTTTGACAAACGATTTAAACCCACGGATATCCATTGAATGGTCTACGTATTTCTCCATACTCACTCTTTCCATTTGCGTCAATGGCTTTTTCATCCCACTCGCTCCTTTTTTATCCTGTAATCTCTACACCAATCATTATTTTCTATATTCTATGTACAGTTGAATGATGTTATAAAGGTAACTTCATTAGTGGTCAACAGGGCTAATTCGAATCTTTGTCTGCCCGAACAAATAAAATACAAGAAACGAAAGGATGGTGAAGCAATATGAATAAAACACGTACACGTATTCATGTTCCGATAGGACAAGAAGAAAAAGCGGAAAAGCTTGGAGCCATCTATGACGGTCGAATGAAATCCTATGTAGTACCTCAACATATGCCTATCATTCTATTCCAGGAGTTTATCCCGCTTCCAATCGAACTGGTTCCCGCTTCGAATTGGGAAAACAACGTTCGTTCCGAGTTTAAGGAAGAGTGGCGGGACATCCGTCGAGTTTGTTACCGGAAAGCAGGTTATCGCTGTGAGAAATGTGGTGGAGTAGGAGAAGACCATCCAGTCGAGTGTCACGAAGAATGGAGTTATGATGACCAAAAGGGAATTCAAAAGCTTGAAAGACTCATCGCCTTATGCCCACTCTGTCATAAGAGCCAGCACTATGGTTATGCGGTCATCAGTGGTCTTGAGCAAGAAGTGAGAAAACATATACTGAAACAGAATAGATGGAAGAAAGAGGATTTAGATAAGTATCTGGAAGAAGTATTCCTCGTTTTTGAACACAGGAGTCGAAGAGAGTGGAAGCTCGATTTAGAGGCATTGCAAGATTATCGATAAAGATGATTCAAAAGGTAGTACTTTGACTAGTCATCGTATAGGATAAGGTATCAAGATAATACAGTTGTGTTTTACACACTTTACTTTCAAAGGGGATATTACAATGAACACGAAACAACACGCACAGCATGGGCTCTTAATGGAAATGATTCTATCGGTTCCACGACTTGCTTTACTCGTTTTGCCTGTTGTTCTTTATGTCGCTTCGATTTGGGTCATTTTCGCTGAATATCAGCCAGGTACCATGATTCATGATTTGTCGTTCGTTGTCTTTGTAGTGGAAACGGTTTTATTGCTATTAGCATTATCTGTTTCTGTAGATTAATCAACAACACAAAAGGACTGACTCTCAATTGAGAGCAGTCTTTTTTCTTATCTGATAGGACCCTTGCGGATTGCATAGCATATAGAAAACCAATTCAGGCGTTACTAAAACACAATAACAAGGAGAGATTTAGATGATTACAAGAGAAATGACTCAAATGTTGGTTGAAACTGCCGCTATGTATAAACTGAAAAGCGAAACGTTTTTTCAGGAAGCAAAGCCGACTCTAAAGAAGATTGTTCTGACTGAAGAATACTTGGATAAACTTATTTTTGAGGTCACCATCTTAGCAAATAGACAAATGTACTTTATCTTGAAAGATGGAGAACTTGTCCATCATGGAATCGTGGGGTTTGTCGAGGGAGCCCTTCAAACAATTCAACATGATATCGAGGAAAAAGATACATTCATCAATGCTTCAATTTTAATGTCTCTAGGAGATGTTGATAAGTTGCATACGTTCTTGTCATCCGGGAACAACTTGACGCTTTGTCGCATTCAAGCGGTGAAATAATTCAGAAAAGGACACGAAAATGGTCATTCCTGACAAACAAACCTGCTCATTTGAGTGGGTTTTTATATTGACAATAGTCAACATAAAGGTATACAATAAAGAAAATGACATGAAGGAGTTGTTCTTGTGAAACGAGACTTGCTTATATATGGAACCTTGTATCTCATTCTCGCTATTCCGCTTTTGTGGAATCTTTACAAGGGGAATAAAACGAAGAAAATGTTTGAAGCGTCTGGGCTTAATGAAACCTCAAAGAAAGACACGGGAAATGATATTCGGTTCGAAATTGGAATCTACCTATTTTTCGTTTTCATTTCCTATTTAGTACTCGCTGTCTGGAGATTATTCTCCGATGCAAAGTGGGGCTTCGAGCGTCACATCCTCAATGCAAACCTCTTAACGATTCTCTTCTTTTTATCGATTTTCGTCCTTTACATTGTCACTACCCAAGAACCAGCGAGAAATAAGAACGTATTGGTGAAAAGCTGGGTTTCTGAATCGCTGAAGACGTACATGGAGGAGACTCGCAATACCGACTTAATCGGATGGGAAGAAATAAACAAGAAGGATATTTGGTTAGAATATGGCTCGTCTGAATTTCAACTTTTTCTCCAGGTAACAAAAGATGCAGAAAAATGGGTCAAGACGAAGCGGGCAATCAACGAACTTCATGAAATGAGACACAATCAGGTGGAAAATCAGAACCTGGCTCGTGAAGCAGATGAAAAGCTTCAGCTATTAGGAATGAATATCCGTAAGGAATTGGAGACACTTCTCCCCGTATTGTCAGGCATTGAAGAAAGACAAGAAGAGTTGAAAGCCTATCTCGAAACATTCGTCCGTCAGTCAGGAGAAAACGTGAGTCGAGAGCCTATTGAAATCACAGAATTAAAGGCTATCCTAAGACGAACCGATATGCCGGATGACATCCTTGCGTCTGCTAAAGAAACACTGGATGAAATTCAAGAGAAACAACAAGAGCCAAATTCCATCATTAGCCCGTTAATGGAAGCACAAGCTACCATTCGAGCGGCTCGTATGAAAAACTATTTAGAGTAGAAAATATATTATCGACGAAGCACCTTAAAAGGGTGCTTTTTATATTGACAATAGTCAAAAAATAAAGGAAAATAATAGTAGAGTATTCGTCATAGATTGGACGAAGAGATATGAAATGTATGCTTTTGTTTGTATAGATGGTGAGATAAACATTCAGATAAAAAAGGAGAGGATAAAATGAATAGTCTATATGTATGGTTGGTTGGATTGATGGTAGTGGTTTCATTGCCATTTATTCTTAGTCTTTATAAAGAATACAAAACGGTAAAGAACTTTGAACGGCAGGGGATGAAGGTCTACTCAAACCGCATGAAAAAGCTCTTAAAATCGAAAGAAGATTTGTTACATGATGTGTTCCTTTACGCAATGGGTTTCATGGCATTTGATTTTCTTTACGCTTTGAGCTTATCAATATTCTTAGGAGCTGAACAGGCGACTTGGGATATCGTCTTCATAATCCCACTCATCCTATCCATTACAATGTTGCTTTCCTTTCTAAGCTATAAGCAATTGTTCGGAAAGAAACGGATTCAATTGAACAAGATTCCATGCGAAGACCTTCTGTCTCTATCCCCTTCACAAGCGTTGGTTAATAAAATCGGGTTGCAATCGTGGTGTATTCTTATGGAGAAAAAGATTGAATACGGCACACATGAATTTTATTTGTTGAGAGGTCTTCAACAAGACTTCGAGTTGAAAAAGAATGTGGAATATGCGATGTCGAAAGCTTCAAACATTAGCGGAGCGGATGATACCATTCGAAAAGCAAAAGAAAAGATGACAGAGCTCAATAAGAGAATTGAATCCGCTTTTGAAGCGTTGCGTCCGGAAGGAATTCTTTCGAAGAAGGAGAATGAAGCCCATCAGGTATTAGTTGATTTTATCAAAGAAAAACCTGTCGTAGAAAGTGAAGAAGCACCAGAAATCAAAGAACTGAAATCGCTTCTTGAAGAAGAACTTACGCCAGAACAAAGAAAAACCATCACCGAGACGCTGGAAGAGATTCAGCAGAGAAAATCAGAGAAAACAGAAGATGTTGATAATGACATGCGAGTCAAGTCTATTGTTCGTGCGGCACGCATGATGAATGGTTTGGAAGATAAAAAAGGAGAAAAAGCGTGATGATAACTTGGATTATTGTTTATGCTGTTACCTTGACAACTGTATCGAGTCCGTTTATTTTGCATCAGGTGAAGTCGAAATGGACGAAGAAGCTTATGAAGGAAGATGGGATTCATGTTCAAGAAGATTCTTTGTATCCAACATACAATTCTCTGAAAATTGCACGACTAAAAGTGAGAACCATTTTTAGTCTTGTTTTCATCGCTCCGCTCGTTACCTCTTTCTTAGCCAATACCCTCTCACTCACTGATTCCTCATACACCGTTTTGTTTCATGTGATAGCGTGGATACTTATTCTCTTAGGAATCGAATCCTATTTTCAGTTCCGTAATGACATGCAAGAAAGAAAGCCAGAAAGAATCTTTTATCGTCAAATCGTACCAAAAGAGTTTGAGGTTTACTTGACCATGATGAAAAAGAAGGGGCGTCGTGATATCATTTCTCACCGTCTTTTTAACAAAAATTCTTATGTAGATTACGGAACGGTGGAATATGCTCTTTTCAGTTCTCTACAAAAAGAAATCCGTGAATGGACAATCCTTCACTTGATGGATAAAACCGATGAAGTGCTGGAGCTCATTAAAGAAATGGAAGGGAAAAAGGCAGAGCATTCTAAAATTGTGAAATATAAAAAAGAACAACTTTTGTTGCTGGAGGAACGGATTGACAATCTATTTGAAAAGCTCCGTCATCCAAGTCCGGAAAAGGTGAGCGATGTTCCTCAAATCGAGAACCTCCTTGATTTCACTTCATTGGATAATAAAACCAGTCTTGAACGACCAGAGTTGGTCGAACTGAAGAAAATGTTAAAAAAAGATTTACCGGAAGACCTCCGTGAATTCATCCAACTGACGATTGTTGAGATTGAGCAAAATCAATTGAATGAGAAGAAAGAACGTCGCAAGCAAGCGGACATTATGGAAGCAAAAGCAGTTGTAAAGACCGCACGGATGATAAATGGATTAGAAGATAAAAAAGGAGAGTGATGCTATGTTGATGTTAACATTCGGAATTGGGGTTTTCCTTATCGGTCTATTGCTGAGCCTTCATCGGTGGATGGGGGCTTGTGTAAAACTAGAAAAAACAAAGATGATGTTTGGCTATTACGGTGATAAAGAGGTTAATCTTAGTGGGCGGGTCATCAGACACGCTGTATTCGACTTGACATTTTCTGCAATTTTCACCATTTTTATAAAATGGTTCTCTATTAATTTTCTAGAATCATTTGCAGGAAATGAGTTTTCCGTTTTGGGAGAATGGGGCATGACGCTCCTGTTAATGGGAATTATGCTTATCATCTCTCACTTTGCGGATAATCAAGTTCGAGTCTTTCTTCCAGTCATTGTCAATCCAAATTCATTAAGATTGGCGGGCATCAGAGAATCCGATTCTTTGTGGGATATGAAATGGGATAAGATGGCACCTGTTTCAATTGAAAAAGTAAAAGAAATCAATACACTGTATTTCGCTCATGAACGCCTAATCGAAATAGAAAAACAATCTTCCTCCGTTCTTCCTATGGGAAGAGAGACTTCTTATTTAGTGGGACGCATTGAAACCAAGAAAAAAGAAATTATCAAAGAGTTAAAAGAGGTACTCCATGAACTAAAAAAAATCGAGCAAATAGCGAGTGAAAGACCAAATCGTGAGAAGTTGCTCAAAAATGTCCAAACGTTCTTAGACATTCCGATGGAAGATGAAAGTGAACGTACTGATATCCGGGAGTTGAAACGTATCTTAGAATCTAGCAGAGTTCCAGAGAAAATTAAAGAACAGGCTAAATTGACAATTGAAGAAATCCTTGCGAAAGAGAAGGCATATGATACCAATCATCGGCAACACAAAATCGATGAAGCAGAGAATCTGATTCAAGTTGCCAAAACGATGAACAATATCAAAGAATAAATAAGGAGGGGATAATATGACGTTTATTATCATTGTGATTACACTAGGGATTGGATGGATTCTGATGAATAACAGAAAAAATACGAAATCTGACAAACCATCAAGAATAGTTGAAATCCATGGATTACTAGCAGAAAACCTTTTGGATAACATCTCTTGTGAAACGAATTTCTATATTTTAAGAAAGCAGAGCGTTGATTCTCAGCTGATTCCGACTGCTCTCCTTCGTGAAATCAATCAAAAATATCGAATCTATTATGAAAATCGTAAGAATGTCCGTGAATTAAAACATAAAGAAGAACAAGATAAAACTTCCCTCGAATTAATAGAAAAAGCGGAAGAAAAGCTTGATGGGATGAAAAAGGAATTGGAAACGTTATTGCAACTCTTTGCGGATGATTTAGTGAGTAAGGGTGTTAAGAATGAACAGGAACAGTTGATTGAAGAAATCAACTTTCTAGTAAGCTCGAATCCGCTCGAAAATATAAAAAGGGAATCAATTGAGGTTCAAGAGTTAAAACGCCTCACAAACTCAAAAGAGTTGCCGCTTGAAACAATAAAGAAAGCGGAAGTGGTACTAGAGAAAATTGTGAAAAAGAAAAAAGAAGAAGCATTGGATACGTCACAATCTGAAATCGACAATGCCGTTGCGACCATCAAAGCCGCTCGTATGATGAACCGGTTAGAGGATATCACGCAATGAACAGAACATTCGCCGAATGTCGTAACGAATATGAAGAAATCAGCCTGAAAATCCAAGAACTCTACGCCAAACAACGAGTCCTGCAAAAGGAAATTCAAAACACATGCCCTCATGAGCGGGTCGTAAAGATAAATGTTGAGTCATTCTTGACGGATTCAGATATAGAGAAACATACAGAACTATATCGCTTTCAAGACTGATTTTGCCATTTCACAGTTAATCCATTAGAAAGCACAAAAGAAGCCTGATAAAGGGCTTCTTTTCATATTCAAACAATATATATTTGACAATAGTCAAATAAAAAAAGTACGATTAAATAAAGTATGAAATGAAATGAGGGGATTGTATGAGAAAACGAATACAACACGCAATTAAAAATGAAAATGGGTTTGTCTCGATTGAAGCCGTACTAGCTTTCGGAATTATGATTATGCTGGTGGGATTGATTTTAGTATTCTTTTCGGGTGCCGCTTCGAGTTTGAGTTCTTATGAATCCAGCTCTTTGGAGATGACAGAAGCGGAATATGCAGAAGAAATAGAAGAAGGTCGAATTGCTTTACTGGATACAGTACGAGACCTTGAGATAAAAGTTGAAGCGGGGACAGTCACGGATACGGAGAAACAAACACTTACTGAGATAAACAAGAAGCTTGAGATGCTGTTTGGAAGTGAGATTGAAGAGCAAGTGTCTAATGATTTCACGGCACTCATTGGAAACCCTTCTGACACTTCGCTGAAAGAGCCCGTGAAAAAACAGCTGGATGACCTAGAGTTGTATTTACTAAACCAGGCTCCTCAGCAAACACTCAGTACTTTCTAAGGGGGGGTGTAATATGTTAATTATTTCAATTATTTTATTTTCATTGACGATATTGTCGCAATGGTTTGTTTATCGACCAAGACGAGCAAAGAAAAACCATCAAAAACAATTTGGTTTATACGGGAAGTTCAGAAAAGAAAAGAGAGGCATCGGAACCTTCAATTTGATTATGTGTTCCACTATTCTTGTCGTATCATCCATTCTTTCATTGAATGAACCGTTGTCACTACAAGTATCCTTATTCCTCTCAAGTGGACTGCTTCTATTTGATTCAGTTGTTGAATGGCGAAGATGGTCAAAACACCCCTATTTCGCATTGTCACAACTCGTTGACCTAACGAACGAAGCCAATTTCTTTAAGCTTTATCCAGAGGGAGCACGAGCCAACCGTTACATCATCGCACGACACACTTCACTTTCCACCCTTCAAGACCTCAAAGCGATTGCCATCTACAATCAGAAGCTTTCAGAGATTGTAAAGCTATCTCAATTAATCGACCAGGTAAATCCAACAGAATTGGAATCTGCGGAAGGTTATATTCAGAAAGAAGCAGAAAAAGCCATGGAACAGCTTCGGAATGAAATTCGCTATCAGCAAAACCAATGGCTCAAAACGCATGTCGATGGAAAGAAAAAGAAAAAAGTCGATAAAGATACTCAAGGCTCACCGATTGATACGTTAAAAACACACCTGCAGAAACAAGGAAGGCTTCTAGAAGAAGAAAAACCTAAAGAAAAGTCGAAAGGAAGTCCTGAAGCTCAATTGATTGGTGTGAATGAACTCGAACGAATCATTTTTGATAGCGAAGTCCCAGAGGACGTCCGTTCTTTTGCGGTCAAAACGTTAAACGAACTGCAAGAATCAAAAGAGAATGAAATGAAGGAGCAAGAAGAAGAGTGGAAGCGGATGGATAGCATCAGTGTGATTGAAGCGGTGCGAAAAACACATGGATTGGAAGGGGGGAACAGCTATGAAAAAGATGAAGATGGATGTGAGTAAGATAACTCGTTCTGTGATGAACTCCTATCGGAAACAATCACTTCCCTATCAGGTAAAAATCGAACCATTCATCAAGGAAACGTATTACAAGTCATATGGCGTGACGATTTCGATTACATTTGGTGATAAAAAATTCGAAAAACGTATTCGCTCCATCGTGAACAAAAGAGGACTCTATTTATATTGTGAACTAAAAGAAGAAAATCACGGCTCTTATTTTAAGCCAGATATCCGAAAACGTCTTTTCTGTACCGTCAAAGAGATGCCGAATGACCGTTTCTTTGAAGTGAAGATGGAACTATTCAACGTCACGAATGACATGAAACACGTCCCACTACTGTCGAAGACGCCTGCGACTCGCTATTTTGACAATGAATATGCAAGAGATGCGTTTATCGAGGAAGTGAAACCTTCAATCGAGTTGTTTTTCCAACAGCATTACAGAGACTATCAAGGATTAGTTCAAGAAGCAGAAGCTCCTTCTATTAAGGAGGAAGCGAATGACAAACATCTAGCGGGTGTCGAGGAGGCAATTGATTTCTTGAAAGATAATCCAGACTTACCACAGGGTCTACGGGAGCCCTTGGAGAAGAAAATTAATCAGGTTCGAAGCAAAAAATCGAATGAAGAATCAGTTGAGCAAACACAAAGTCGTGAACATGAGGTAGAAGCAATCATTAACGCTTTGAAACTTACACATAAAATCAAATAGGTAATAGTTGTTCACTTTTAAATAAAGGTGAATACCGGAGCAAAAGGGGGATTTTAATGAATAGTTATAAAGATGTTCTTAATAATGAACGTGGAGAGAGCATGTTGGAAATCATGATTGTCGTCGGCATGCTAATGGTTATCGGAATGACAGTCTTTGTTTTTTGGGGGACAGGAAGTTCTCAAGAGATGACCGAAGAAGAAAAAATGATGTACCTTGCAGAACGTGAAGACGACCGCATTGAATTGATTCAGGAGGTTCGTGCTTTAAAAGATGAGGTCGAAAAAGGATTAAACCCCGGTTTCTATGTATCAGATATGCAGGAAATCAATGAAGAGTTGTATGAGTTCGACGGGTCAGAACTAGAGGATATTGCCCTTAAAAATGTAGAGTCTCTTTCGAAGAACCCGAACAATGAGGTCTTGAAGACGTCTGTCATGAAGAACCTTGATGATATCGATAGTTATTTGTTATCCGCCGTACAAGTCACATTTGATGAATGACGAGACAAGACGTCCCTTTATTGAGGGCGTCTTTTTGCATAGAAAAAAGACCTAACCAAATGGTCAAGTCTTAGAGTTTTGTCACGTCCACAATGCGGAACGCATCATGGATGAGAGCAATGTAAATCGTCTGTTCTCCGCCCCATTCAGCTCCCGTGATGATGCTGTCATAGCCAAACATCTTGTGAAGAAGGGTAACGGTCGTATGAATATCGCCACTTGCATTGATAACGCCGGAGATTAAGTCCACGTCATTCTCAGATGACTCATAATCGCCTTCCATTGCATAAGAAAGGACACGCTCAAGCCCTTCGAAATCGACTTCGCCGTAGTTCGAAAGATAATCCGTTTTCTTATCTAACTCGATTAGATACTTACGGAACTGCTCTGGTGTAATCGTGAACGCATCAGAGGACAAGGATTTCTTGCCCAACCACTCGACGGTGTAAAGATATCCGTTCGCTCCATATCCTTCTGCAATTCGCTTCGCATCTGTAAAATAAAAACCTTTTCCTTCGGTTGTACCTTGCGTCCCGACCTTTGTATAATCGAATACCTCAAACTTAGCCGGTGAACCGTGATAAACGTGCATGAAAATCGCTCCTTTTGGAAGTAGATAACCCTGGTAAGGTAAATTCAGAGAATGCCTGAGTTGTGATATATGCTCTATTCTATACAAGAGAAATCCTTTTGATAAGATGCAGATTTAATATTGACAATAGTCAATAAATTAGAGAAAATAAAGTACAAACAATAAAAACTGGAGGTGCTTTATATGGAAAACAAAGGTTTATTTATTTTCAATCTAGCGATACTTTCGCCCCATTTCATTATGGCTATCTATCTTTTGTTCGTTGCCGTACAAGAAAAACGTTTCTCAACTAAAATTGGATTAAACAAGTCTTTTGATTGCTCCACCTCAATTGCGTTTACAGTTTTCCCTTTGTTCACACTAGGAGTTTATTCACTCGGTTTCATTGGCGAAGATGCTGATTTAATCGTTTTATTCATGACATTGTTTTCAGTTGCGGGTCTGATTTTACTTTTTGCGTATATTGCAAGTGAAATTTCTGAAGTTTCTAAAGCTAAACATAGTTTAGACTTTTTCTTTGGATTCATGAATCATGAAAACCAAGAACGATTTGAGAATGTCTTTGAACTATCCCCTTATGAAAACGGCTCAAAACAAACGTTCCATCGTTTCAAAAAAGATGCGAATTTTGTTCAGTTAGCGAGTGTTGCCAATCTCTATCAAGAGTTAAAAACGCTCACGGACATTGAAAAAGCATTGCCGCCTCGCCATCGAATGCAGGAGGACAGTGAAAAACAAAAACTAGACGAGCTTCAAAAGCAGATTGCGAAAACGAAACAAGTGTTAAAGGAGAATGCTTTCGTTGTAAAAGAATCTATTCAGGGAACTGCAAACTGTACCTATACCGTTCAACAGTTGGAAGCATTTAAGAAACTGGAGGCGTTACCGCTTAAATCCTCATCGCCTAAGCTCTACACTGACCCAACCCTCGAAGAACTCCAAAAAATTATGTCAACACCAAACGTATCAACTACTCTGATGAATGAAGCACAAGAACTTGAAAAAGAAGTTCGAAAAAAACTGGAAGAGAAGAAGGAATTTCTTTCAAAGGATGAGTCCATTGAGTCACGATTGAGAGCAATCAAGATGTTTCACAATTTAACTTAATAAAGAATAGGAGGGATATTTATGAATGAATTCATTTTAGCGTTATCGTTTTCGGGTTCTGTGATGATGATGAGCTTGATTGGGGTCGCTATTTCCTATCGAAACAATGAGTTCTCAAAAAAATACGGCATCAACCGAAGAGAGAACTATGTCGTAAAGGCTATCACAATGGCAATCTCACTGATATTCATTACCTTGTCGAGTACCCTTTATTACCTCAATGGTGAGCTGTCTCATAACGCTTCATTTTGGTTGACTATTTTGCCTACTATCCCATTGGCGATTGTCACTATCCATATTTATGATTCCAGCATTGAGCCAATTGGGAAGGTTAAGTTCTACTTCAGTTCGTTTACTGGGTATTTATTATTCTATAATGAAAACCTATTGGAAGAGAAAAAGTTATTCAAGTCCTTATTTGGATTCGAGTACCGTGAGTATGAGAAAATCTCTAAGCATCATAAGGATTTACAAAAAATCGCTGAAATCGGACGTCGATTTAACGATTTATCGGAGAATCAAAAGCTTCTCAATGAATTAAAATTGATGTCGTTTAGAAGTCCTTTAAATCATTCAACATTAAAGTTAAAAAAAGAACTAGAAGAAGATGTTGAGAAGGAAATGAAATCATTGAAAGAGGATGGGAAAATTCTTCATGAGTTGCTGTATCGACATATGCCTCACCGTATCACCAGTCCATCTGAGCTAGATGCACTTCAGAAATTACAAAGTTGGAAAGAAGGAAAAGAAAGACCGTAAGAGTATGGAAAGCCTTGAGAGAGGCTTTCTTTTCGATTACGCAACATCGTGATAATACATGTTCCAAAACATATCATAAGGAGTATTCAAATTCAGGCGTGCAAAAGCACCGTTTATTTTAAAGGAGGAAAACATATGTTAACCGTTCTTAGCTTCTTAAGTGCATCCATGTTCTTAATCAAAGGATTTCGTCTTTGGAGTCTAACAAAGAAAAAGAATGAAGTGCCCACACTTCTAGGGTTGGAGAAGGTAGAAACAACCGGTTTAGGCTATTTCTTAACAACTTCTGGAAGTCTCATCGTCCCGTCTATCGTTTTCGATGTCCTCTCAGGGGGAAATGTTTTTTCAATGTGGGGACTAGGAGGAGGGCTTGTATTAGCTTTGACATCTCTTATGACTCACATGTACCATGACCTGGAAAAGAGTCATAATGTTGAAATGGATTTTAAAAAGGTACAACCGACAGAGGAGACATTGGAAACCTTTTTTGGTGAAATCGAAATGAATGGTCGAATGTCCTTCGGGCATCTATTTGGGTTCAGTCCTTTTACTGAAACGAGACTTTACTTTAAGAGTCCTCTTAAAGTGAAATCTGGCAAGGAACGGGATGACCTCATTCAGGTTGCAAAAGTGTATCATGAAGCTAAAGCTCTCGATAAGTTACGAGCATCCCTTCCTAATGACAGCAAGTTAAATGACACTGACCGTCAAAAGAAAAAAGAGCTCGAAAAGATGATTGAGACGAAAGTTAATTTTTTGAAGAAATCTAGTGACATCGTCAAAACGGCAGTTGTCAGAGATGATGAAGCCTATTATTCGGACGGCGAAAAGGAATCGGTAGAAGCATTGCGAAATCTAAAGCTTGATGTTTCATTGCCACGTCAGCTGATTCACCCAACGGTTGAAGAGTTGGTTCATATTCAGTCAAATCCAAATGTATCCCAACATCTCAAAGAAGAAGCAAGAGCGTTGGAACATACGATTGAAAACATGTTGAAAAATAAAACGAAATCCTGGACAGAGGATGAATTAGCACGATTCGGAATTGAGACTGTCAAACGGTTCCATCACATCAACTAAAACGAAGCCCTTCTAAGGGCTTTTTCTATTAGACTGATAGAATGTCAGAAAGAGCATATCATAAGAGGTATTACAATTCAGGCGTGCAAAAAAGCACCGTTTATTTAAAAGGAGGAAAAATCATGTTAACATTTTTTAGTTGGGTCACGGGAATCATGCTTGTCCCGTATGTCGTAGTTGGAATCGGCTCTTCGTTCTATATGTATCGAAAGCGTCGCATTGGCAAAAAAGTAGGGATGAAACGTGATAGCTTTCTAGAAGAACACTTCATTGGTCTCATGTGTGCAATCCCAGTCGTTCTGTTAGGCGGACTATTTGGGTGTTTACATGTAGAGAACGAAGAATCCGCTTTGTGGTTTTTTGTTTCTTTCCTTACCACTGTTCTTTTCTTGGCGTTTTTTTTCCTGTCATGTGTTTTAGTGTGGACAATTCTTGATGATTGGAAAGGATTCAAGGGATTACTTGCTGACCTGAAAAATAACCATCGCTTCTCAACTTATTTTGGAAGTATGGAAGCAGGGGCAGGGAATCGAACAAAGTTTAAAGAGCTTTTTAATTTTTATCCTTTCGAAAATACGGTGAAAGATATTGAATACCAGCTCAATAAAAACCGAGACGAAAAGGCATTGATTGAAATTGCAAAGGCGTATCATCAACTGATTGCATTGGAAGAACTAAAAACGGCTCTTCCGAATGGAAAAATGTTGAAAGAATCGGATAAGCAGGCGGTAAACGTTCTTAACCAGCAAATCAATGAATTTAAAAAAGCGTTACAAGAGTCCGCAGAGGTGATTCGGTCAATGGTCATTCACAATGAGAATGTTCACTTCTCTGAAGGACAATTAAAAGCACTTCAACAGGTTCGAAAAATGGCTGTTCAACCAACACCTGAAAAGACGTTTATCCATCCAACACTCGAAGCATTGATTCAAGTTCAAACAATGCCAGGGGTTACCGAGGATAGAGTTCAAGAGGCAAAGCGATTAGAAGTCGAAATTAAAGAACGATTAAAAGAAAGAAAAACACCATGGAGTCCGAATGAGTTAGCTGATAGCAACCTCAAAGCGGTCAAGCTACACCATGGCATTGAATAAGAAGAAAAGCCCTTAACAGGGCTTTTTCTTTTGCCTCAATATCCGTAGCCACTTACGATTCTCTGCCTGAACAGGGAATGTGATATTGCGGGCGATGCAGGGACGTTTATTCGGATTGCGTGGTATTTGTTTCAAGATGAATCCCCCTTATAGATTTTGGTTGATAACCATATTATAAAAGAGCATAAACAATAGTGGTACCAATTCGTACACTTTATTTCAAAGGAGAGATTTTATAGCGATGGAAAAGACAATAAACAATAAAAAGTTCAGCATGACCAATGACAAAAGGTATTTTCAAGGGTTTTTATTGAGTCAAATCGTGGCAGAAGAGGATATTCCGAAATACGGAGTCAAAAAAGGAGATGTGGGTGGATGGATAGAATCGGAGTCTAACTTGTCTCAACAAGGAACAGCTTGGGTTCGTGGCGGCTCCTATGTATATGGACATTCTAGAGTGGCGGGGGATGTCCTAGTTGAAGGAAACTCTCGAATCGGAAACGAATCGGAGTTGCAAGGAAGAGGTGTCGTTCGAGACTCCACTCTTCATTTTACGATGACGAATGGAGAGTTCTCATTTATATCTTCCACATTATTTAACGTTTGTCTTCCCAATAAAGCAGAAGTAATTCACTCTACATTGAAAAACATTGAAACCCGGGAACAAACCAAGGGATTCTTCTGCCGGGCGTCCCATCTAGAATTCTTGTCAGAAGGAGAGCTTCTCAAGGGGAAATATCATTTTTTCAAAACCACTTTACGTGCGGGTCATTCAATGTTTAGTGGTGACATTCGTTTTGAGCATGTTGACATCGGGATAGACAATCGAGAATTCCATGCCAAGGACACATCCTTGCTTCATGTTGTTGCAACAGAGAGAAGTGGAGTTAATTTGGAATATGTGGGGTTAGCAGGTAACAGTGAAGACGGTCAAATCGAATTAGACGGAGAATCCATTGTGATAGAAAATTCGATTCTGTCTGGTCACATTCGACTGACAGGGGACATGGATATTTGCCGAACGAAAATGAACGGTTTCATCTCTGTGCTTGTTCATCCATCCAACCATCTTGAACTCACGGACATGGTGTTGTCGGATTTTGTGAGAGCTGAGCTGAAGGCAAATAAAAGAGCGGTATTATCGAATCAGACCATGTCAGGAGACATGGTTTATCTGAATTAAGACCTCACACTAGAGGTCTTTTTCTCTTGTTGAGAATAGGTACCGTTTTATATATCCAATGGGAATTGCATAACATGGATTATGTATGAAACACAGGTGTTGTTTTTAACCACCTATTTTATTTTAAAGGAGAGATTGTGTATGTTTACAGTCCAGAACAAAGTTGAAAAGGCAAAATTTGAAGACCGCTACGTGGTGGAGGTGACAGGGACGTTTGTTTCGTCGCCTGGTGAAGCAATGCTTATCATGGGTGGATTTGTTCCAAACAAGGATGATGTGTTCTTAGGGGATTTGCTCGACACTCTTGAACGCTTAGTAAATGTGTATAAGTACGGTCGTCAAGCTACGGATGAGTATTATCACATTCCAGGTTACGAAACATGGTTTGCTCAGTCTTCTCTAACAAAAGAAGAAGTGGCGGCACTTCCAGAAGCTATTCAAAAATATGGTGTGGAATGGTTGGCTGACCCAACTGGCTTACCAGGTAGCCGTGCAACGTTCTCGTCTTACCAGCTCTATTATTACGATGGAGAGGGCACAAAGTATGAAGTAGCGTATACACCGGAACAGATGCGACAAGTATCCTCTTCTATGATTAACATGATTGGATATGATGCAAAAGCGAAGAAACTTCGAGTTGTTTTTCTTAAAGGTGGCACGTATGTCTATTCGAACGTAGAAGCAGATGTTTATCAAGAAATGGTTACATCGCCTTCGGTCGGAAAATACTTCCTCGCCAATATTAAACCACATTACGACTTCGAAAAAGAAGCGTAAAACAGTAAAGGGACGTTCAATTGAGCGTCTCTTCTTCTCTAAAAAACCTCAAAAAAAATCTACAGGAGGCATCTATATGCTCATGCTCACCATTTACCTCGTTATTCTCCTCATTTCAGTTTCAATTGTTTATCACTATACTCATGGCTATTCGAAACGAATAAAGGTTCAAAAAAAAGTCGGATTGAGAGAAGATGGATTTGGCTATTACGATTGTGTAACGGAACAGAGAAATTTCATGTGCTATACCAGCACCTCGATTGAGTTTATAGTCATATCTTTCGGTTTTACGCTCGTGATTAATACACTCCTTATGTTCCTTGGATTCTTCACAAGTTCTACACAGTTGGCAATAGCTGTTCCCCTTTCAGGCATCACGCTTTTGCTCGTAGTCCAAGCGGTCACCTGTCTGACAGATGACGACATTCAAGCTATCTCTTCAAAGAAAATACCTGTGAAGTCTCTTATACAATATTCGATTTTGGAATTTGAAGAAGAATTTCACACTCAATATGGGAATCACCTCCTTGTCATTCCTTTACTCCAAACGGAGATGGATTATAAGGAAGATTATTACCCAAAGATTGAATCCATTAATCGCCTTTTGAGAACAGGTAAATTCGATGAAAAAGAGGTGTTTGACGCCATCGTCAGCGAATTGGTTGACCTTTCGTTTATGCTTGGAAGTACAACAAATTTTTCATTCCTTTCTTCGAAGCCAATGGAAGAAGAGATTGAAATTGAAATACTATCTGTTGACGATACATCGGATAAAAAAGTGACGGTTCATGGCAAAACAACCTATTCTAATGAATACGTCGCAGTCGTCACGGGTCGATTCCAAAAAAGTATTGATGAAGTACAGCACTATATGGGTGGATTTACTGAATCGATGCTACCGGAACTATTCGATTTATACGAAACCACAGAACGGCTGATTCAAACGTATTACACTGGTCGTGGAGAGAACTGCGAATATTTTCATGTTGATGGATATGAAAAATGGTTTGCTCCCGATTGTTTCACGGAGTCAGACTGGGTCGGAATTTCACCCGTCATTCGTGAAAATGCCATTGAATGGTCAGAAGACCCGACGGTACCAGGGTCACACCCGACATTCCGTCTCATTCAACTCTTCTATTATAATGATAAAGGAGTTGCTTCTGAAACAACCATTGAAGCCTTACAAGCGAAAGCCTCTTAATTGAGAGGCTTTTTTCTTATGCCATTCTCAAGCATAGAATCCTTCATAAGGAAGGGGCGTTCATTCTATCATAAAAGAATGAATCTGCTAGAAGGGAAGTGGAGCGTATGTCAATTGACATCACAATGAAAAAGAATTTTAGACCAGGCATGTTGGTTGAAATCGAAACAGAAGAAGATAAAGTGCGAGACACGGTGACACGTGGGGTCATTGTGAAAGTCTTATCGAAAGGAAATCAGGAGAAGGGGATTAAAGTAGAACTCGACACCGGGGAAGTGGGGCGTGTCTACAGTGTTCCAACAAAGGACGAGATGCGTCGAGAAACCTTTAAATTCTACAATACCTTTTTCTTTCTTCCGAAAATCTATTCTGTTTGGCATAAGAAAGAGAAAAAGTATTACACCCTAGCGTATCCGTCTAAATCAGGACACGAAAAAACGGCATTTCTGTTTACAGATAAAAGCGAGGGAGAACGTCTGATGGAAATGATGAACCTTTCCGCTACCGAGCACATGGTGAAGGAAATCAATCGAAAGAAATTCATCGATGAAAACTTTAAGACGCTGGAAGTAGATACGTATCGCATTGATTTAAACCGAAAGTTGACAGCTGATAAACTCAAGGAACTCGAACAGTATTTTAAAAATATGCGATGACAAAAAGACACTCTTTGAGAGTGTCTTTCTTCATGAAACCGAAGCAGTGGTTAATGCGATAGGATTTCCATTGTTCCACCACAATACTTCCAAATGAGGGAAACAACTATTGAGTAAAACAAGTCGTTCCACATCATTCTCTACATAGCGACTACACCCCATCACTAAAAGCTCACTTCCTAATGCTAAAGCCTGCCCAAGTGCTGACTTTTCTTTCTGTAAAGCTTCCTCATGGACTCCAAAGAGATAAAGCCGATTTTCTATCTTTTCTTTCCTTATCAACTCTTGATAGTCCAACTCATAATCTCTACCCTCTCCAAGCAATACATCCTGTTCTTCGATGAGAGATTTGGGCGTAATCGACCGTTTCACGAAACCGTTCACTTCGATTTGCTCAATGAAGCAGTTCAGGTTCCATACCGTGAACTCCAGCTCATGGTCAACAAAACGCTCACGTTTATCCATCGTATCATAAGTCGGATTGAGCTTTGTTTTTTCCCATGGAAGCAAGAAGGTTTCGCCTGGAATCTCACTTGTAAAACAACAGAAATCAGGTTTCGTTCTCGATAAGCTGTCTTGAAAAATAACAAACGTTTCGACATCATAGTTGGATTGCACAAGGAAATCATGACAGGAAGTCAATGTTTTTCCCGCACCCGCCATGTCTTCGACCAATAAGATTTTCCCTTTGGGAGCGGGTTCTCCTATCCAAGACACATAAGGAACCTTTTTCTTTTTGTGGTACACCAAGTAATAGAGGGGGAGCCCCGTTCTGATTGAAAGGTGGGTTCCCGGGAAAGAGCCTCCTCGAACAATTACAACGAGAGCGGAATATCCTTCCTCCCGGATGCTTGGTACCAATGTATCAATTTTCATGGCAATTTGATTATAAGAAAGATACGTATATCTAGGTTTGTTCATTTCACAAACAATTCTCCTTTTATTTCACTAAACTCAACAAGGAATCTTACCATAGTTTTTAGAAGAAAAGAGAATGAATTGGCGAATACAAGTCTATCATGAAGTATCAATAAAAATCTGGCGTACATTTTGTACAATTTACTTCAAAGGGGAAAATGAACATGAAATCATTTATCGTAAAAGTGGTTATTATCGGACTTACTTACTTCCTTTTCGCTCGTCCATTCATCTCGTCAATGGAAAGTGGGGCACATCAAGATATCGCAATTCTCGGATTCGGTGCGTTGATGATGATTCTATTGAATGTGTGGGAAGAGCGAAAGAAAACAAAAACGAAGTAACAAAAAAAGACCTAAATTTGGTCTTTTTTTGTTGAGTATCTTTTTTTGTCACGCATAATATTTTAGCAATCCCTCTTCGATGTCTTTATGAAAAACGCTCTTGACGTTTAAAATATTGACAACATCATCTTTTGTTAAGCTCTTAATCTTGCATCGTTCGATAGGGAAGCTGGCACCATTATCATTGGCAAATGCGACACTTGGAAGGATATTATCAAGTAAATAATGTGTCCATCCACAACCGTAACTGTATGTGGCTAAATCATTTTTATAGGTATATGGAATTTTCATTACATATTGACCATGTCGTTCTCCAACCTTCGCCTGTTCATTGTATTCGTCAATCAAGGAACAAAGCTCCTTTGTTACATCCGAAATTGCTCGTTTTCCACTATCAATATGAAAGAATCGAGCGTGAATCGTTCCTTTTTTCACTGAATCGATACATGCAATCAAATAATGGTTCATCGTAGCACCCCTTCAATATTCATATTTTTCATCACATCGGTGAATCCTTGGATAAGATTCCGCTCAAAACGAATCATCCTCATTCCTCCTAAAATAAATAAATCGTAGACAACCTACACCTTTGATTTCCGTTTCCTTATCCTATGTAGATGACACGCATCATATAAAAAGACTGCCTCTAGACAGTCTAAAAACTATCTCATCCGCTCTTCATGAGGGAATAGTGGATGAATATGTTTTCGAATATAGTGAGATGGCTTTTCCGCCATCAATAATTCGTGATAGAGGAATAGCGGGACATGATGATAAAAAATCTCTCTATCGGTATGCCGTATATGCAACGTCTTCTCCTCACGATTATAGGTTATTCGCTGGATGCTATTGACCATGACCTGCACCGACATCACCTTCTTTCGTGTAAATTTGCTGTATTCTATTTACATATACAACCAGTTATAATCAAATTTTCAAAAAAGTTAGAAAGGTAACATCATTAAAGTAGTAAGACTCTGAAAAGTAGATAGAAAGATATTCGGGATATAAAATAAAAAGGGGAAGAAAAGGATGGTGAAGACATGAAGAAATATCAATATGCATTAATTGGAGCATGTGTGCTCTTGGGATTTAGCTGGGTGACATCGGAAGTGATTGAACAGAGCGAACAAATGAACCGCATAAATCCGGAAAATGAAAAAAATGGTATAAACTATATGAACGAGGTCGATGGACTCATGCAAGACGCCCGTTTCTTGTTGCCGGATGAACCGAATGAATGGATGAAAAACAAAGAAATGAGAGAGCTTGAGAGTAGTATCAAACTTGTGGAACGTGCCTTATTGGTCGGAGAGGAGTTAGATATTCCTCCAATAAAGAAAAGAGAAGTTCATAATTGGAAGAAGAAATCTGTTATGAACCTGGAAAATTCACGGCACTATCTTAGTGCACACAAGCAAAAAGATGAAGAAATCCTAAAACGAGCTATGCACGTCGAACGTGCCTACATCAACAAATACGTTTTGTAAGGAAAAGCTATTATGCCTTTATAAAAATGAGAAGAAGTGCAGAATGAAATGAAAATGCACCAGGAATTTGTCGAATATAACAATCGGGTTTTCTAAGAAAATACATTAACCCTATTTTTACAACAATTGCGAATCAATAATTCAATGAATCTAACACTATTGGGGGTGAAACGATGAAAAAACATATTTTTCGAACAGTAATTGCAATCATGGCATTAATGATGATTATTTCTGCATTCCTTCCAATGTTTTAATTCTATAAAACTCTATTTCCTGCTATCTTAGAAACCAAAACATAGAATAAGAGAAAAAGGGTGTGATAGCGTGGAGTATTTTGTATTTGCTGTGCTGTTGATTTCTTTTGTCTGTGCTCACGTTTACTTTGAGTTTTTTGTGAAGAAAGAGAAGGTACAAAACGTGGATAGAGGAATCCTTATCTATATCAGTGTTTCAACATGTGTCTTAATTGGGAACATTGTATTATTGGCAGTCGTTTAATTGACAATAGTCAATATTAATTAGATAATAAAGATAAGTAGAGAAGGTTCGAAATGAAGGAGGAGGTTGAATGCGGAAAAAATATGAATTCACAGGGGAGACCCTGCCTTTTGTGAAGAAAAATGGTGACACAGTCACGTTGAAAAAGATATGCTCACTCATCAACATCGACAGCCATCAAGTAAAGGTCGGTGATATGGGCGGTTTTATAGAATCGGATAAAAATTTATCGCATACCGGAACTGCCTGGGTCGATGAAGGCTCCGTAGTCATGGAAGATGCAGTCGTCATGGAGCATGCGTTTGTGGAAAACAGTGTGATTAGCGGACAGGCTATTATTAGCAATCATGCCGTGATAAGAAAATCGAGCGTGTCAGGTCAAACAAAGGTACATGACAATGCTTCTGTGAGTACGAGCTATTTAGATGGAGATACCTTAATCGGAGAGAAAAGCATGGTCTCAAATTGCTCTCTTGTAAATATTCGAGTGGAACGACCAGCAATTTTGGATGCCGATACGTGTAAAGTGAATTCGAATGAGCCATTTATCGTGCGACAAAATTTCACTCTGTCGGACTGTCATCTTCAATTGGAAAGTGGTTGGCTGAAAGCCGTCACCGTCATGAAGAATGTGCGTGCGGTTTCAAACAGTACCATTGAAATTGATACGAATACGTTTGTTGAACGGGTCTTGATTCAAAATGCCGGACTTCATACATGGAGTGTGAGCGGGAAATCAGATGTTGTACGACTCATCGGAGACAAAAAAATCATCTTAAAAGATGGTGTATTCTTATTTGATAGAACAATGGTTTCTGGAAATGTTGAAATGGATGGTGGGGGATACACCATGCAGGACATCCGACTTTACGAAACTATCCTAAGTGATTTCTCAAAGATAATCCGAACAACACCTAATAAAGAATTTCGGATTTACCAGCTAGAGATGAGTGAATGTGCAAAACTTGAACTCGAAGCGTTTTTAGATAGAACCAAGATTCATGATGAAAAAATTTCCGGAGATGCCGTGTTCAGTTGTTAGAGGGGGCAGAAACATGAAGGAATCAAACCAAACGGAACAAGAAGAATCCTTTTTCGAGGAACTTATAAAAAGCTTAGAGCAATATGAAGCATATGTAAATGGAGATGAGAGTCAGGTTGAGATTCGAACGTACCCATTGGACAAAGAGAAAGAGAGCTAAAACTAGCTCTCTTTTTTATGCTCGAACCAGATGAGGTTGATATTTGATGAATGGATTTACTACAATAGTCAAAACAGCCTACTTGTAGGCATTTAAGAAAAACTAAATCGCTTTGAAAGAAAAGCAACCATAAAAAAGAGCCATCGGAACTGCAATTCCAATGACTCTGCCTCAACAAATACCTACCATTTGCTGAAGCGTTACTAGTGTTATAGTATCATCGTACCGATTTTATGACAACGCTAGAGAGGTCGAACCCCTGTTTTAGGTTCGACTTTGGGCTACCCGTCTCTTCACGGGTCGTTTTTGACGCAGAATAAATGAAATCAAGATGTTTTTGTTCGAGCAGAGTCACGATACCACCAGTATCGCTTTTGGGACTCCGTTGGAAGAAGAGCATCTTTTTATGTACCCTGTGACCGCAGATTGCAGGAAGTGAGGTGTAGCTACCGTAGTAAAAGGGAAAGGCTCGGTATCGGATTGATTTCCACCAGTCCGGTTTCGTCAGTGAGAAAAGGGATGTAATCTCACACAAGCCTACGTCGGTCAAGAGAGCGGTCTTTTGATGCAGATAAGGTAAAGAACATTAAAACACTATGGAGGTCTAAATAAGACATGATGGTACGACTGTAGATAGCCGGGGCAGAATGCGAGTTCTGGTAGGCAATTTTCTAGTAAGCGGCTTTCATGAATTATGACATGGGAAAGAGCATGACGTTTAATGATGAACCGATACTGTTTCCGGGATACAAAGCGAATTGTCCGGTAAGGCGGACGTAACCTAAGAGGTTACACTTGAAAGAGAACGGTTGAGGACATGAGAACTAACCGTACCGATAGAACGGTATCAATGTGGATATCATTCAGGATAAGCTTTGGTTGAAGACGCATTGTTTTCAAAAGTCAGTGGAAAGCCAACGGCACCTATACACAAACTCGACCGACGGATGTAAATAGTGAGCGTAGCGAACGCCATATATAGACATCGTGAACGTTCAGTTATGAATGGTATAGCACCAATTTTGCAAGACTTATCTTTGCATTTTCTGTGCAAGGGATAAGTCTGCCTTGCTGACAACCTGCCACGTCTCTCCCTCTGGATGTATGTGTTGAAAAGACAAAAACAAAAAAAACAACAGACATTGAATCAACTTGCACATACAGATAGTGCCAACACAAAGTACATAAAAACAATTTCCACAGCAGACCTGATAAAATGGCACGTCAACTCAAGTAGAAACGAGTTTATGTGATATGGCATAACAGCCAAATAGGTCAGCTTAGTCAGACATTGCAAAGGTGATGCAAGAAAGCGATTCAACTCCTAAAATTAAAGAAACGGAAAACAATTTCAATTTTCCTTGGAAAGTTATTGACAATAGGCAATAACAAAGGTAGACTAATTTCATAAACAAAAAGGGAGTTGATAGTTTTGAAACGCACGGCAACAGCGGTCATGTTGACTGCAACAATTCTAATGGGTGGGGGCATTATCACATCCACACCGGTAGAGGCGTCAGCAACGACAGCTGTCAAACAAAGCACCACGTATACAACCACTGATGCACTGAATCTACGAGCTGGCAACAGCACCAAATATAAAGTATTAACGACCATTCCAAAAGGGAAACAGGTTCAATACATCTCTACTCACGGTAGCTGGTACAAAGTGAAATACGGGAAGCATACAGGATATGTATCCAAGTCTTATATCAAAGTGCAGAAAGCGTCTGATTTCAAGCCACCTGTCACACCAAACGCTTCTTCTACGAAAAGCTACGCCACGACAAGTAATTTGAATCTACGAAGCACGAATTCTACTAAAGGGAAAATCGTAACCGTTATTCCAAAAGGGAAAGTTGTTTCTTATATTTCCGCTCATGGAAGCTGGTACAAAGTGAAATACGGAACAAAAACGGGATATGTAGCGAAAAGCTACCTAAAAGCGATTTCAACCAAACCGGTAAGCTCACCGCCACCAGCACCAAAACCACCTGCGAATCCGAAAACGCCACCAACCGGTGGACAAGTATCCCTTGGAAGTTTTTATACAATCGACTCGTTAAATATGCGTAAGGGAGCGGGAGTTGAACATAGTCTCATTACAGCAATTCCAAAAGGCGAAAAAGTGGAGCACCTTGCGACATCTGGCAACTGGTATCAAGTGCAGTACAAGACCCACAGAGGATGGGTGAATTATGGCTATTTAAGCAAGACTCAGCTTGTTGACACGGAACCAAATGCCAGTATTAAATGGCTTGAATTCGAAGCAACGAAACGAACAGACACATTACTCAGCCAGATGAAGCAAACGACGTTGAAAGACCCTTTCCTCATGCCAGTCCAAGGACGTCTCACTTCTTCATACGGTATTCGTTCAAACCCGACCGGTGCAGGATATGAGTTCCATACCGGTGTCGATTACGCCAATGTGATGGGAACGCCGATTTTAGCCACTGCGGATGCGATGGTTGACCGGGTTGTAAGCAGTGCAACAGGTTATGGGAAATATATTGTACTTCGTCATGACATGAAGGGGATGACGTTTTATTCGCTTTATGGACATCTGAACAAAATGAATGTGGTTCCAGGTCAAATCGTGAAACGAGGAGAAAAGATTGGAGAATTAGGGAGCACGGGACGCTCGACAGGACCGCATTTGCACTTTGAAATCCAAAACAGCAGTCGTCAAAACGTGAATCCTCAAACACTATTAGCCTTTTAAACAACGAAAGAGCTTGTGAGTATCCCTCTCAGGCTCTTCTTTTTAGTAAAGTGACAGGGAGTTGAGTAGAATAACGAAAATAGGAAATGAGGTGGATAGATGCCACAAGATAATCACGTGATTTTAACCAATCCGATGAATGGATATACAGAAGAAATCAAGGTTGGATTTTCCTGGACGTTCTTCTTTTTCCATATGTTCGTCCCGCTTTTCAGGCAGGACTGGAAGTGGTTCTTACTGGTTACGGGAGCATGGCTATTAACAAGCTTTATCCCTGGTGAACCAGATTGGGTGAGCGTTGTGAATTTTGCAATTGGATGGGGACTATCGTTCTTCTACAACCGGATTTACATCAATGAACGGTTGAAGAAAGGCTGGTATCCGGCGGATGACACATCCAAAGAACGTCTCAAGCAAGCGAACTTCATTGTCACAAAGAAAGAGAATAAATAGGTTTAGATAGGTAACAACATTAGAAAAGGAAGTGGTGTATAAATGGGAAAACAAACATTTGAACAATATGGTGAGGTCATGAAAGAGATTAACGGGAAATACTTTGAAGGGATTCGTTCGTCATTTCGATATGTAGATGAGTCGGATGTACTTCCGATTTCACGTGGAGGACTTCAAAAAGAAATTGAGTTCCGCATGGAAGATAACCGGAGTTTTGGATTGGTAGCGAAGCTTGGGAAGTTTACAAAAGAGAAAGAAGACCCTGCGACACTCGAAGTGTTTGTTCGTATTCGTGAAGACGGTCATTGGAAGGATTACTTTGATGGCGTATTGGTTAAAGAACACGGACAAGAAGCTCGTCTTATCGCAGAAGCGGCGAAACCCCTCATCTCAAAGCTACAGGAACTTTTGGCAGGTACGGACATCCTCCTTGTTGACCAGACGAACTTCCCGCTCGACCGTTGGGAAGTTATTCAAAAAGACCGGACAGAGCTGGAGCGTTGCAAACGACTCTATGCGTTGTCATTTATGTGAGGGGGGGATTTAATGAAGCAAGCTGAAACGAAAATGTGTACATGTGAAAAGAAAGACTATGTCGTTCAATTACCGCCGGTTGATATCAGACCACATGAATTGGAATCACTCGACCAATTCTACTGCAGTGAGTGCAATAGTTTCTGGCGTGAAGCATAACTTGAGAGCCCTTAGAGGCTCTTTTTTCTTTTGGTCAAAGGGATTTTTATCTTTTTTATATTGACTATTGTCAATAAATAAGAGATAATCATGACATAAGATTGGTACATAAAAGACAGGAGGTGCTTTGGATGATAAAAAGGTTGGTGGAAAATCGGGAAAAGAAACGATTTATCAAGGATTATGGACAATTTGCCTTCTATCACAAGGAAGAAATTAAAGCCCTTAAGGACGAACTCGGGAGTATTCCATTCATAGACCTTACCTTTGTCTTTTTTAGTGACTTTGTTAAACAGTACGAATCAAACCGTTTTCCGTTCTCCGTGATATCCTCCCGTCTCGATGAAGCATTTTTTTTCGGTTACGACCTAGATGAATATTTATGGATTGCAACAACTAAATCCAGACACTTCTTCACTATGGAACAAGTACCCGCTATGAAACGATTTCTGATACTGATAGAGGGGATAGAGAAGAACTATACAGCTTTCATGGATTTTGAAGAGAGTCTTAAAGGAACTGGGCTATCGATGAGGGATTATCCAGATGCTCTGCTCCTCCTCGACGAGATTGAAAAAGCGAAGCATGAGATGCATAGCATCATTAATCCGGCAAGCAAACAATTCTTTGACACTCGTATTGAGAAAGAGATTTTACAAGATGAGCTGAATCAAAAAATAAGTAACATTGTTTGTCCAAAGCCGGTTCCGATTGCACCGAAAGAATACCAACTCGAAAGTCTACGTCAATTACAACTCGTCACCGACGATATCCATGTGTCTGATAGCATCAAGAAGGAAGCGAGAGAGACTATGAAGTTGATTCAGGAAACGCTTGATAAAGAAAAAGAACAACAGGCAAAAGAACAAGCAGAGATGAATGCACGAGCGGTCATCCAGACTTCTAAACTCATGCACCGACTGCCATCAAATATAAATCAGTAAATATAAGGGGGAATTAGAATGAGCCATGATGTAACAAAAACGGTTTTGCGAGTAGAATTACCGGAGCTAAAAGGAAAGAGTCGAGATGAGGTGTATCCGGTCTATCTTGACCTATTGGGAGATGCTCCTGAGCTTGATATGTATCAGGGGGAAGTTGAGTATTTCTCTTATGACGGCGTTTACCGGGAATGTTGCGATGTTGATTCAAACCGCTGGGGAATTGAACGGGTACTGCAGGAGGAATCAAATTACCGAACTGAGATTGCGGGCAGTCAAAACGGATACTCGATTGGCGAGCTAAATGAGATGGCTCAGGAAATGGCAGAGAAGTTCAATGTTGACCCGAATCAGGTACGATTAACGTCTTATACTTGGTATACAGGAGCAGACGAGCCCGTCCGATTTTAATCCATGAGAAAAAGCAGAGGGATTCCCTCTGCTTTTGTGTTTTGATTGTGTTCTTAGATGAATTTTATCCAAAGAAATGCCAGGCGGTGTATCCAACAGCGGGCAATGCCAATACGTTTAGCAAGGAAACGATAAAGAGAAATTTGCTGTGTTGTCGTTTTGACTGAATCATACCTAGTGTTCCCAGTGCTCCCATATTGAAGAGCGTCATCAAAAGAACCGGTGCGACAAAGATTCCTGTAAATTCGACCCACTCCACAGGTTTCATCGAAGAACCGCCACTGACAAAGAATACGGCTGTCGTAAAAATGCCGGTCACGATAACGGGAAGTAGTTGTCCTGTGATTTTATTTCCTTTTTGTTTGCTATTGGCTCCGTAAATCAGTACAGCAACCTGAAAGGCAAAAACGAGAAAAAGACTGGCGATGAGCATTAATAATTGTGTTTGCATAACTTCACTCCTTTTAGTTGACTATTGTCAATATTATACCATGTTTTCACCTGTTGAATAAAGAATATATGAGTTGAATAGAACATTGATTTTTTCAATAGAATGATAGAAATAATTAATGGTGTAGATAAACTACAACGTATGAAGGAGAAACCATCATGACAAAACATTATGAGTTCACGGAAGAAGTAAAACACGACATTTTCTATCGCATTCGTTCTCTGATTGACATTCCTGAACATGAAGTCAAAGCAGGCGATATCGGAGGATGGATGACCAAAGATAGCGAACTTGGCGAGAACTGCTGGGTCTTTGATGATGCCATGGTAGAAAGCTCTTCGATTAAAGGGCATGTCATTGTTTCAGACGTTGCGTCGGTTCGAAAGTCAAAAGTGAAAGGATATTCGTCGATTAAGGGTTCTTCTGATATTTTTATGTCAGAGGTGACGAGTGTCCAAATGCGTGAAGATGGCACAATTCACTCATCAACCATCGAAACAGATAATGAACATCAGCACACAACGATTCTTGGTGAAGCGTCGATGACTAGTTGCAACGTTTTTTTGGAAAACAAGGCGATACCTTATGGGTTAACTCTCACGGGCGATTCAAGAATGCGTGGTTCTGCCATCCGTGGAGCCGACATCGAAATTCACGGAAGCACAGATGTATTCAATTCTAAGATTAATGGGGTTCACATTGAAATCGATGCAACCGAAGAAGTAAGAGTATGTAAGATTCAGGGCAATGACATTGTCATTAAAGATTGTGGAAAGTTGAGGCACTGTGCGATAAAAGGAAATCAAATTACGTTAAAGAACAACAATGAGATTTTTGCATTGAAGATGGATGGTGACTCCAATGAACTCTGTTTCATTGCAAAGGGAAATGACATCCAAATCAATGGGTCGAACGTTTTGATTTCTTATGCGGAGGTAGAATCCTCAATGTTCACATCTTCTCAAACGATTAAAGGTGATTCAATGAAAGATGTTCTAGTGATTAATGATGCTTCCTTTGAACTTCCAAATACTCTAATTAAAGGAGCGAATCGCTTGATAAACTGTCATTTCAGTGAGGGATACAACCAGAAGCTAGATAGCAACAAGAACACGTTTATCTTAGAGGGGACGAATATCCTCGAAGGAGTGGAGTTAAATACCATCAAACCAGTGAAAATTCTTGGAGATAATTCTCTCAAAGACATATTCATTGAAGGGGAAATCTTAATCAAGGGCAAAAATCAGTTGAAAGATATGTACGTTGTTGGAAAAGGGAATCAAATTATTGGTTCTTGCTCAGTAGAAACGACTTCAATGGAGGGTAATAATAATCAGATTTTAGATTATGCGAAGGTGTTAAATGAAGTAAAGAATGTAGGACGTATCGAACTGGGTGGCGATGTAACCATCAAAGAATTTGCGGGTATCCTTTCTAACCAAAGAATTCAGGTGCGAGAGATGACGCTCGTTGGAGATAAAATGTTTGTAACGCATAATGAGAAGCCGTAAAGGGCTTCTTTTTTATTGACAATAGTCAAAATATTGGTATAATCAATCTATCAAGACCAAAGTAAAAGGAGGTTTTCCATTCTGAAAAATACAGTAAAATTCACGTTAGGATTAGTGCTATCGTCTATTCTTTTAGCAGGATGCCAAGACCCGTTACAATCCAAAAGCGAGCTCTCCTCTGGACAAGAAGAGAACAAGGTCACAACGACCGAAGGCTGGGCGAATGTCGGCACCAAAATTGGTGTAACCGAACGTGGGTCACAGGTTATTTTTTCCGGTTTCACTTCAGAAGATACCATGTTGATTACACTCTTGCGTAGTGGCTCGTATGTCTATATTCCAGTTCCGTATTATTACAGGGTGAAAGACGGAATGAACATTGCGATTGGAGAAGAAGGTGTTAAATTGACATTGCTAAAAGCAGACCGTGAAAACAACCGGATTCAAGTAAAAGTCGAAGAAGAGACGCACTAAAAAATGAAGTATAAGGGGGAATGATGATGAATCAAACTATCGGTTTTACAGGTGAAACTCGTGAAGAAGACGGATTTACATTCAAACGAATCAAAGCGATTCAAGATATTCCATCATTGAACGTTAAAGCGGGTACGACGGGTGGATGGGTCACAGAAGGTAGCACCATTGAAAAAGGTTCTTGGGTAGCAAACAATGCGGTTCTCCATGAGAGCCATCTCAAAGGTGCCATCCTGCTGAAGCGGCATGCCTATGTCATTGATTCTGTCGTTCAAGGAAATGGGGTCATCGGCGGGGATAGTGGCATCAACCAATCGACGGTTCAGGTCGAAAACATCACAGTTTCTGGGCAAGCGTTGATTCATAAGAGCAAGGTGGTTGGAAAGACAAAGGAAAGTTCCCTTACTCTTTCAGACAAGAGCCATATCATCCAATCCGACATCACAATTGTGGATAATCAGTTGTTGATGGACGGGACAAGTCGCTTGATTCTCATTGAGGGCAAGATTGCTGGCATGGTACTCGATAACGCTTGGATTCGAACATCCGAAATCGAAGGCACGGCTATCTCGTTAAAAGATGTGGGCTTGATGGAGTATAGCCAAATTAAAGGTGAGAACATTGTACTTGATAGCATTCATCAAGTACGAAAAACGTCTTTCAAGGGAAGCAACCTATACATTGGAAGTATCGGCGAATTGTCTTCGGAACAGATTGAAGGCACAAATCTTCACCTAGAAAAAATCAAGGAAGCGATTGGTGAAATGATTCAGGAAGCTCTGAAATCTGAACCGGTGATGTTAGATGAACTTTTTGGTGATGAGGTGTCTGCACAATGAAAGAGTCGCTGAAATGGTTTTTAGGGCTTGGTATTGTCTTTTTAGTCGTGCTTTTTATTGTCTTAAGCTTTACAAGTAATATGGCGGATGCCATGAAACGGGAATCTTATGTTGTTTTGAAACACAATGTCGAAGGGGATGAGCTTGTTACCTTCAAAAGTCGTCCTGTCATGAATGCGAATCCAGATTATTTTTTTATGAAAGAAGATAATGTATTGATTCATCCAAAGCAAAAAGAATTAGAAAAGACGCTGGAAGTGATGATTCATAAGGACGGGAAGAAAGAAACGGTTCGGTTTAAACATTTAGAAATTATCCCGGAAGATGTGGAAGAAATGATTGTTTCATTTGACCCGAAGGATGATTCAAAATCGGTTGATGGCACGCTTTATATCCCATCAAGCGAAGCTATCTACAAATAAGGAGTGATAACATGATGAAATCTGATAACGCATTTTCAATGATTGGCGTTTTTGCACTCGTCTTTCTTATCGGCGGAATGTTTTTCTCCATCGCAGATAACGTGTTCGCCTTTTCTGAACAAGAAAGTTATGTCATTGAATCTTATAATCTGAGTGAGAGTGAAATGGTTACATTTACAGAAGAATCGGTTATGCTTCTACCACCGTATTCGTTAATCAAAACACCTGTAAAGGAAAACCAAAAAGAGCTTGAGAAGAAATTGGAGGTTCAGGTGAAAAAAGATGGAAAACTACAAGCCGTTCAATTTAGCAATCTCGAATTCCAAATCGGTCAGGTAGAGAAGATGACCTTGCGGATGGATGCAACGGAAGATGTAAGTCGTGCAACTGCAACGATTATCATTCCGAGCGAGGATGCCATCTATGAATAATACCACACCCCAAACCACCCATTATATTTTCCTCAAACGGGATATCGGAACCCTTTGGTATGCTATTTTCGTCCTCAGCTTACTCTCCACCTCTGAGCACCCCTTCTTCATGAAAATCATGATTGGCATTTTTGCCATTGCCATGTTGTTCATGTCTGTTATCATCTACAATTTTCTATCCATCAACAAACTGATTCCACAATTAGAAGAGCATTCAAAGCAAAAAGAATATTTTGTTCAACTTCATCATCAACTCTTTGTGCAGATGGTGTGGATGGGCATTTCATTTATGAGTATGACGTTCTGGTTTGGCGTCATCTTGCTCTTTGTCTAAAAGGAGGTGTCATATGATTCAAACACCAATTGCTGAAGTTCTTCTCCATCTTTACCCCGGATTACAGACATATATGCCTCTATTTGCAGGTGGCATTGTGGCTCTGTTTGCAGGTGTAGGCTTATTTGTGTGGAAGCATGACAAAAAAAGACTCAATCAACAAAACGAAAAGACCTGATAGGGGTCTTTTTCTTTTTCATGATGATGTATAGAAATTCTGTATAGAATAGTGAAAAATAATCCATTAGCGTGTTGATAAACACATCTTAAATTAGGAGGAACTACTATGAATTGTCCATTTTGCAAAATCAATAACGTTATCTTGGAAACGCCATTGTTTAAGGTCATCCGGGATAAGTATCCGGTGGCACCTGGTCACACATTAATTATCCCAAAACGTCATGCCGTGACCTATTTTGACCTGACAGGAGAAGAGGTAGATGAGCTCTGGACAATGGTTGGAGAGATAAAGGTTGGTCTCGACAACGAGTTTGAGCCTGATGGCTACAATGTCGGATTCAATGTAGGAGAAACAGCGGGACAGACGGTGATGCACTGCCATATTCACATCATCCCTCGATATAGCGGAGATATGGAAGACCCCCGGGGTGGCGTTCGTGGAGTGATTCCTGACAAGCAAAAGTATTAAAAAGCCCTTATTCGTAAGGGTCTTTTTTTTCTGACAAAATATTGACTATTTTATTAAAAATATATGTTGCCTATTGTCAATATCTTGTGGTATTCTCGACATATATCGACAACAATAGTTCTTTTCAGCCAAAGGAGGAAATAGATATGAGCCAATCGAATCAGAAAGATGAATCGAAAGAAAAAGGTATTATCAGCATTCGTACAAAATTAATGTCCAGTCTACTTGCCATTTCAGTTATTCCAGCACTTGTTTTAGGCGTCATCTCCCAACAAAATGCGAGTGATAGCTTATACGAACAGCAAGAATCGGCGACCATTGAGCTTACTGAGCAGGTTGCCACATCCATTAATAAATATGCCAGTGGATTGAGTGCACAGGTCAATATGCTTTCAGGTGTACAAGCGATTAAAGAGAACGGGGATAAAGAGGAAATTTCTTCTCTTTTGAAGACGATTCAAGAAAGCCGACCAGACATTTTATCCACCTACTGGGCGACGCCTGACAAGAAAATGAGTCTGTATCCAGACACGCCACTTCCAGACGGGTATGACCCGACATCACGGGATTGGTACAAGCGTTCTGTAGCGAATGCGGGGAATATGACACTGAACGACCCTTACCAGGATGCAGGAACCGGTGAATACATCGTGACCTTATCAAAAGGTGTTCCTGGACAAAGTGGCGTCGTTGGAGTCATCGGATTTGACGTTTCCTTGAAAGCCCTTCAAAAAGAAATCCAGGAAACAAGCGTAGGAAAAGAAGGATTTGTCTTTATGACAGATGCAAATGGGGTCATGGTTGCCCATCCTGATGAGAGCCTTTTAGGTAAAAGAATCGAAAAGGAATCTTACTGGAAAGATGCAAACGCCAAGCAAGAAGGTTCTGTTCGTTACGAATATAAAGGGGAAGAACATTTGCTGACTTACCATACGGATAAGCAGACGGGTTGGAAGTTCTTTAGCAGTCTTCCAATGTCCGAGATTGAAGATGAAATCACAACCCTAAATATTATTATCTATTCATTAGTTGCACTCTTTGCTCTAATTGCCGCTCTGTCTGCTTGGTTTATCAGTGGACGATTGACGAAAGGGATTCAGTCTATTCGTGACGTTGTAGAGAAGGCTTCAAAAGGAGATTTGACCGTCCGTGCTAAAGTGGAAACAAAAGACGAGTTGAAACAACTCTCTGATAGTTTTAATGAGATGTTGGATAGCGTAAGCGATACCCTTTCTCATACGTCTGAACTATCTTCTCAACTGCTCGATTCATCGAATCATTTGACTGCCATGACAAATGAAACAACCGAGTCTGTCTTATCTGTTTCAGACGCAGTCGGACAAATCGCCCAGGGAGCAACCACTTCTTCGGATAATGTTCAAAACAGTGTGGAAGAAATGAATCAATTGTCTGATAAACTAGACAGCATTTCAGAAGCGTCTCAAGAAGTGAAAGTGGTGTCAAATCGGTCGAGCGAATTAAGTAAAAAAGGGTTGGAACAAGTAGAGACTCTTACCGAGAAATCTGGACTTGCCAAAGGCTCATCTTCTGAAACGGCGAAAATCGTGAAGACAATGGATGCCAATGTCTCAGAAATTACCGAAATCTTGAAAACGATTTTGACGATTAGCGACCAAACCAACTTGCTCTCACTCAATGCTTCAATCGAAGCCGCTCGTGCAGGAGAACATGGAAAAGGATTTGCAGTCGTTGCCGGTGAGATTCGGAGCCTTGCTGACCAATCAAAACGTTCCGCTTCTGAAATTCAACAAATCATTTCTCGCATTCTTGAAAATTCAAAAGAAGCGGTGTCAGCGATTGAGAAAAATGAAGTGGTACTAAACGAACAACTCCAGGCAGTTGATGACACGAAAGAAATCTTTGACGAGTTGGTAAATGCTGTAGAAGCCGTGAAAGTAAAGGTGGAAGCGGTACAAGAACAAGTGAAAGAATCGGAAGAGAAGAAAGAGAATGTGGTGAACGAGATGCAATCAATTAGTGCGGTTGCAGAACAGACAGCAGGATTCTCTCAAGAAGTATTCTCAACGACAGAAGAGATGTCAGCGATGATGGAAGAGTTTAATAGCCATGCGACAACCTTAAACGCAATGGCAAGCGACCTTCGAAAATCCATTGAAAAGTTTGATATCAAAAAGTAAACAAAATCCCTCTATAAGAGGGGTTTTTCTTTTGTTCTATATTGACTATTGTCAAAAATAAAGGTATACTGTTTTTACAGAAGGAGGAGATGTCATGAACGAAACAAAGGTATCAAAACGAAATGAAAATGGAATTACAAAGGCAACGCTATTAGGTACGGCTTGGGTACATCTAATGGGAGCCCTGTTTGCGTATTACTTTGTCTATCAATCTACACTCTTTTCACCAGTGACGAATCTGGTTCTTGGCACTCTTGCCTTGGTATTAGCACCATTTTTAGCGATTGTGCCAGCAGATATTCTCTTACGATATAAATCCAAAAAACTAGCTCTCACACACGGAGCCGCTCCAGGAGTTGTGTTCCCCCGAAGTCAAATTGGCGTACATGCGGATGGTCAAATGGTGGTGTTCACACCTTCAGAAATGATGTATTCACCAGTACGAAAAGGACGCTTTGCGACCGGAGAAATCAAAAAGTTACCGATGGTCGATGACTTGAAAAAACTTCAACAACAAGTTCAACAGCATCTCGAATTTAGTGGACTGTTGGTTAGTTTCTCAAAAATCTGGAATATTCTACTGATTATTCTTCATCTTGTTCTCCTCTCTACAACCTCGCTTCATGAACAATTCCCGCAATTGGATAGCATTGAATTCTTCTTTGTGATGACGGTCTGGCTGATGGTGTCATTAGCACTTCGTACATCTTTCTTGCAACTATTCATGATGAAAGGTCAACTTATTGCTTACTTAAGAGAAGATTCGTTTGAAAACGGAGAGTTTGCGATGGCTGATTTTGATTCATATGATTTGGCGGAGTTGTACCTGGAGAACCAGAAACTTTTGGGTACGATTAAAGCGGTGATGTTGGATGGGAGCTTCTTGTTAGAAGTGACAAAGAATAACGTGATTATGGGCTATGTGCTCGTGAATCGAAAATAAGCGGAGGTGTTCACATGTGGTATGACCTTTTTCTATCAAATGGGATGACCGTCTATTATTATTTCGAACCTGAGAATGATGAAGAATTATATGACTATATTGCTAAAATGGAATGTTTCGAATGCCGAGATGACAACCGATTTATCACGGTGTACACGAATCACATTGTTGGCTATGCAAAAGGAAAATGATAAGGAGTGGATAGGATGAACCATATGAATTGGGATGATTATTTTATGAACGTGGCGATTTTATCAGCAGAACGAAGCAAAGACCCAAATACGAAAGTAGGGGCGGTCATTGTGAATGCGGACAAGCGGATTGTTGGGATTGGCTATAACGGGTTTCCAAATGGCTGTTCTGACGAAGACTTCCCCTGGGAGCGGGAAGGGGAATATGAAGATACGAAGTATGCGTATGTCGTTCATGCCGAAGAAAATGCTATTTTGAACAGTACGACCTCACTCAAAGGAGGAAGTATCTATGTTTCGCTGTTCCCGTGCAATGAATGTGCCAAAAAAATCATTCAATCCGGCATCAAAGAGGTCGTTTATCTATCTGATAAGTATAGTGGAACACCTACGGATATTGCATCGAAGAGAATGCTCAGTGCGGCAGGCGTGAAAACTCGTAAATTAAATATGGAGAAGGGAATCGAGGTCACCCCGATTTCAAATTGATTCATTCTCGTTTTTTCGGAAGTCATAATTAATTATCCAATCTTTAAAAACAGTTAACAAGTTGTCAAATATAAATGACTAAAGAGAGGGTGAGGCTATTGAAAGTACAACGAGTTGTTAAAAGAACGCCCTCCGGTCGTTATGTTCGAGCGAGCGAAGTGCAAGAATCCACCTGTTTCCATTGTGGAGCACCAATTTCAAAAGAAAATACGTTTTACTTTGTTCCGTTCAATCGCAACTTAAAACTCTTCAAGTCGATTGGATGCGAACGTTGTAAAGGGGAAGCAAACGAATAACATAAAAGATACCAATAAAAAGGAGTGTTTTAATGACACAAAAACAAAAACCACGTTTCGAGAAGAAAACAGAAGAACAAATTTGGAAAGAGAACCGGGAGCGAATCAGTGAAATCGCTCTACAGCATCCAGAATGCAACGGAATTCCGATTTTCCACTTTGATGGACAATACGCTTTTCTAAGCAACTTTGAGCCTTCACCAATTCTGGTGGACGGCTACAGCTTCGAAAACGGAGAGGCGGCATTCCAGGGCTTCAAGGATATGACTCGCATTGATGATTTTGCAACGCTTCGTCCTAGCAAAGCAAAACAATTGGGACGACAAGTCACCTTACGGTCAGACTGGGAGTCTATCAAGAGTGATGTCATGTACAAAGTCGTCTTTGCCAAGTTCTCACAAAATGAGCACTTGAAGAAGAAGTTGCTTGAAACCGGAGACCGTCTATTGGTCGAAGGGAACTGGTGGAATGACAAGATTTGGGGCATCGCCGGTAATAAAGGGGAAAACCGCTTGGGAGAAATCCTGATGCGTGTCCGAAAAGAACTCAAAAAGTAATCGAACAAGCCCTTACAAACTGTAGGGGCTATTTCTATAAAAATGGAGGGATTCTTATGAATCTAACAAATGACCAATTAGAGACTATCACTACGAATTTGCGTAAAGCTCGTGTTGTCAGTCAAGAGCTTCAAGACCATCTAGAAACAGGGACGCTTGATGAAAAGACCAAAGGAACGTTCTCGTCTTTACTCGAATCATACGTCGGAGATGCACTGTCTGAGCTTGATTATGAGTCTGTATTGAAGGCGAAGAGTGAAGAGAGATTTGAAGAGATTCGTCGAGCCAATCAGCGAATTCAAGAGCTTGAGGAACAGCTTGCGAACACACACGAATTGACTGGTTTCAAACAAATGTTCCGAAAAGTGCAGGATATCCTTCGAAAATGGTGGAAACAAGAAGGATTTGTTCACGTTAATGACGTAACGCTATTGGGAAATGGAACGCTCCAGGTTACCTTTGATTTTGCTCTTTCGATGCGTATTTCGATGTTCAGTAAAAATAAAGAAGCAGAACGGAAAGAACTGCAAGAGCACATTCAACGACTTCGTGACACGGGATTTGAGTTCTATAGCAATCAAGCCAATCCGATGTTTACGAAAAATCTCTTAAAAACTGAGGAGAACGAAGAGTTGCTCACAAAGTTGGTTCAATCACGTTTTCCGTCCTTTGAGCTACAAAACATCGAAGAGGCAAACCTGGATGGCGAGAAAATTATGATGTCATTCACGGGTGTCATCAAGGACTTTTCTGATTTCGAGGAAACAATGAAGGATTAAGAGTAAAAAACTTATCAAAAGGGGAGATTCGACATGTCAAAACTCATTGAGAATATGACGTCCGAAGAATTAAGAACGCTATCACTGCTTGGTGGCGAACCAGAAATCCTGACTCCGGAAGAGGAACAGGAACGTCTTCAAGCATTACAAGATTTAGAAAATGAGTTTCATTCGTAAAAGCTGTGAACTAATCTAACAAGAGGCAGGAAACCTGCAGAGGAGGATATCAATGGGATACGAGTACCGTTTGTATAAGATGAAAAAGGAAGATGCTGAAAAGCTGTCGAAGATGTCATATGAAGAAGTAGAAAAGAAATATGGGGAGGACGAATGGTTCTATACCGGTCACTTGCCGATGAAAGAGCTCCACTCGAATGGAGACCTCAATGGTGATGAAGTGAATCGTATCAAAGTAACTGGAACACGTCTCCTCGTTCACGAATCATTTGATAAAACGGAAGAAGAAGCTATCGTCATTATCGACAAAGAAGGTGTTCTGGCATGGATTGAGTGCTACCGGGAGAGAGTCATCAAGTTCCTGGATAAGATGGTAAATGGAAATCCGGATTTGTTTGGAATGTCAAAGGAAGAGAAGCGAGAACGTTATCTGACATCGCTACTGGACAAGTGGACGAACTATCCACCATATGAAGTAAATGATGAGAGCATCAGTCATTCATCTGACTATGAATACATCATTTTTGAGCTAGTTTACCAATTAAAGAGCTTGAGAGAAGATGAAGTATTTGTCTTCGCAAGCCATTGATAACGCATCAGTATTAGAACCCTCTATATGGAGGGTTTTTAATATTGACAATAGTCGATATGGGTAGTAGAGTAAAAGAATAAAGACTGTAAATGGGATGGAGAGAATAAAATGAAAATAATGAAAAAATTGAAAATAATTTGGATGATTGTATTCACCTTCATTCTCTTTCTAGCTATTTCAGTAAGTATACCTTTATCTTTAAAAGAACAAGCAACTGATAGAGAAAGTCATCAACTTTCTAAGCTAATGATGATTCAAGGTGGATTATCAAGTGATAATATTTCAGACTTTCAGAATGCATTGGTTAGTCAAGGCGTCATTTCAGAGGCTAATAAGACAAATGCTCGGGTTAAAATAGTGCTTGAAGATGAACACGGTGTAAAACATGGTGAGTATACACCAGAAGAAACCCCAGCAATTATAATGGGAGAAAAATATCTGGATGGTAAAAAGAAGATTATGAAGCTCGTCGTAGAAGTCCCTATACAAAGTAGTGGGGTAGCGAAAATGTTCCCTTCGAAACCGTATCTCTATAGTGAGCGGGTCTTGTCATTAAAAAGATAGCTTGAAGAAAATGACTATAATCAAAATATTATATAATTGTCAGTCAACGAATAAGATACGATGTAAACAACAAAAAGGTAGCGAATAGTCGCTCATTACACAAGGAGGCATTTTATATGCAAACAAATCAAAACGTAGTCGAACTTCAAGGAAAACACAACACAGCAAAGGTATTCACTCACAATGTCGATGAAGTGACGGTTGGTCAGGTCATTGGGATGTTGAACGAGCCGTTTGCAGAAGGAAGCCAGGTTCGAATTATGCCTGACTGCCATGCAGGTAAAGGCTCTGTCGTTGGAACAACCATGACAATTACTGATAAAGTCGTTCCGAATCTCGTCGGCGTAGATATTGGATGTGGTGTTTTAGTTACCCGAATCAAAGCATCAAAAGACGAAATTGATTTCCAACAATTGGACGATGTGATTAATAAGCATGTTCCAAGTGGAATGAGTGTTCGTTCAAAGGCACATCGTTTCCATAAGGAAGTACCTTTTGACAAAGTACGTGCTCCGTTTAATCGTGAGCGAGCTGAGAAGTCAATCGGGACACTCGGAGGGGGAAATCATTTTATTTCCCTAGAAGAGCATGATGGTGCGATTCACATCTTGATTCACTCTGGTAGCCGAAATATTGGAAAGCAGGTTGCTGAATACTACCAAGATGTAGCATTCAAGCGTCTGTCGAATCAATCGGATAAAACGAAAGAAGTCATTGACCAATTGAAATCTGAGGGTCGTCATCATGAGATTCAGGCTGTGATTGCGAAAATGAAGTCAGAACGTCCGGTTGTTAATAAAGACCTTGCTTTTGTAACAGGTCAAGATATGGATGATTACTTGAATGACTTAGGCGTGGCTCAACAATTTGCCGCACTTAACCGGAAAGCAATGGTTGATGAAATCATTCAAAACATGGGATGGGAAGTCGAAGAACAATTTGACACAATCCACAATTACATCGACCTTGAGAATATGATTCTCCGAAAAGGAGCTATCTCCGCTCAGGCTGGTGAAAAAGTGGTTATCCCAATCAACATGCGTGATGGTTCGATTATTGCAATTGGCAAAGGAAACCCAGACTGGAACTTCTCAGGTCCTCATGGAGCTGGTCGCATCATGTCACGTTCAAAAGCAAAACAGCAAGTTACGCTTGAAGAATTTCAGGATTCAATGGAAGGGATTTGGTCAACATCTGTTGTCGAATCAACAATTGATGAGTCGCCATTTGCATACAAACCGATTGATGAAATCATGGAGAACATCCAAGATTCAGTCGATATCCAGTTTGTTGTAAAGCCGATTTATAACTTTAAAGCGAAGTAATCACTTCGCTTTTTCTTTTTATTAAGGAGGGATTTAATGACAGAAAGGGAATTCAATTATTTCATCGGTCTATTCCAGACAGATGGCACTCTATATGAGACAACGAGAAATCGGGGCAAGATAACCATAGAGCTCTCTAAGAAAGACGAAGACATTTTGAGGGAATTGAATGAGAAATTGCCAGTAAAATCTTCGTTGCTTTACAGAACTAGAAATACAAATTTTAAAGACGATTATTCATCTGCAAAATTAGTTATATATGACTTAGAATATAGAAATAAAATTAAAGAGTTCTGCTCTATCAAAGCAGGAAAGAAAGATGATTCAATTGGCATGCCGGTGGGTATAAATCACCCTTTTGACTACTTCCGAGGGATTATAGATGGAGATGGAAGTATTGGCTTCAACGAGAGCGGAGTACCGTTCCTTTCGTTAGTAACAAATAGCGAACAGCTTTACAAAGATTTCACGAACTTTGTGTTCATCGTAACAGGTCAAAGAAAGATGGTAAAAAGGAATGAGCGAGATGGCATTTACAATATTTTCATCACTGCAGAGCATGCTGTACACCTGATTGAAGAGTTGTATCGAGGTGAGCCGTCACTATTTCTTCTGAGAAAACATAATGTTGCGATGGAAGTTTTAAGTTGGAAAAGAACATCAGGTAAAAGACGCTCAGCAAATGTATAAAAATGGACTTCTTATGAAGATGAATATATTTTAACAAATAGTTTGGAAGACTCTGTTAGATTCTTGTATCGAAGTGAGAAGAGCATCAAGACTCGACTCTGGAGATTAAGCAAACAAAAAACAAAGGAGTGAAACAAATGTTCACATTTAAGGAAACAGATGAGGATGGCATTAAACATTTTGTCAGTGAAGATGGAGAATTCGAAGTCCTGCAACAGGAGAATGATGGATTCTTCCTACTCTACCGCTTCAATGAAAAAGAGAACTTCTTCGATTGGACGGAGACGAAACATACGTCCCTAGAAGAATGCGAAGTGGAAACCAAATCCTTGCTCGCATCATGAAAAGCTCCTTTATTGGGGCTTTTTATATTTCGAAAGGCAACCGTATAGGATAGACACATAGAAGAATGTAGGCGAGTAACCTTGTTACTTTTTACTTTATAGGAGGCGTTAACCATGAAACTAGATTACGGGTCGGGTAGCCAGCCGAAAGAAGGATTTAAGTCATCTGATTTCTGCGGGGCACCGAATTATGATTACTACATCAAGGATTACCGAGTTCTTGATTTAGAGGGTGGAAGTTGCGATATCATTCATTGTCGGAATGTCATCCATCATATCCCGGAGCAAGACCTTCCGCTTCTCTTTGCTGAATTCAATCGTTTGCTGAAGCCTGGTGGTAAACTTATCATCTCAGAACCACGAGAAGAGTTCCATCGTTCAAATCTCATCCTGGACATCATCTGGTACCGGTTCTTAAAGAACGAACGAAAAATTGCTCTTCCTCTCTACTATGTGGACTACAAAAAGTATGTAAAGGGATTTCAATTAGTCAAAACGAAAAACGAATTTAACAACGAGATTTTAACGTACACGAAAAGTGAAGCCACACAATTACTGCGTTTTGTAAACTAAATAAGATTCAGTAAAGCCCTCAACATGAGGGTTTTTTCTTGTTCTTATATTGACTATTGTCAATGAATAGGATAAGGTTGTAGTAACAATCAAGGCGTAATGTCATTACACTTTATTTTAAAGGAGATACGAAACATGAAACAGTTAATGGTGGCACTTGGTCTTTGTTTGACCATTTTTATCGTGGGATGCGAGAGCGATTCAGACAATACCACTGCTCAAGCAAAACCAGTCGAAGAGAGTTCAGAGGCGAAGGATAAGGTAGAACCGAAGAAACCCAAAAAAGTGATTGTGAGTGAAGAGCATATTCAAAAATGGATTTTGGATAATGAGCAGTCGTATTACTTCGAGTATCCATCTGTTGATGTACAAGAACATCTAGTGGAGTTGACGCTCATCGGTGAAAACTACGGGATTTTCTGCTGTCAGAATCCAAGGATTACCGAAGAAGAGGTTAAGCCATTAGCTGAATACATCCAACGGCAATACCGAAAGTACATGGGAAGAACACCAATGGTTGAAGTGACCACTTATTACGGTCAGGAGTTCTACACAGCTAAACCTTAATCAATAAAGTTGTCTAGTCAAAACCATTAAAAAGGAGTCAATAAGTATGAACAAAGGTTATGAACGAAAAGAATTGTATCCGATTGAGAATGTTTTATCAAAAATACTTTCAACATCAATGAAAAAGAAAGCCGAAGGTTCGGTCGATTTTGATGGGGATGGCATCAACATGGCATCTCAACGTTATAAAGTTTTCAAAGAAAAAGGAACGGTTTGTTCTTCGTGTGGATTGAAAGGTCTCTATTTTGCAAAAGAACGTAGTGGGAATGCACGACGCTATCACTTCAATCTATACGGTTTAAATGACGAAGGGGAAGAGGTCATGATGACGAAAGACCATATTGTCCCAAAGAGTCTTGGGGGAACCAACGAACTCTCCAACTATCAGACCATGTGTGAGCCGTGCAATATGGCTAAAGGAAAACAAATTTAATTCAAAAGGGGTCGTGAATAACATGGCAAAATCAAAAGCGAAATTCTACGCAGTATTGGCAGGACACAAACCAGGCATCTACTTAACGTGGGCAGAATGCCAAGAGCAAACGAAAGGCTTTAAAGGGGCGAAATACAAGAGCTTTCCAACTCGTGAGGAAGCTAATTTGTTTATGAAAGGCGAAGTCGTTGTGACTTCTGCAGAAAAGAAAAAGGAAGATTATATCGTTGCCGCTAAAGAGGCAGAACGCTATGCGATTGAAGTCTCGAAAGAAGCAGGTACGGTTGCCATTTATACGGACGGAAGCAGGAAACAGAAGCCTGAATCAGAAGACTTTGTATTCGGCTGTGGCGTTGCTATTATCGATGGCGGAGACATTCAACACAGCTTCGGGAAAGCGAGTGATTATAAACCATATGCCGTTTATGAAAACGTAGCTGGCGAGCTGTTGGGAGCCGGTGAAGCATTCCGTTACCTCCAGAACAATCGACCGGATGTGAAGAAAGTGGTCTTTTTCTATGATTATCAAGGAATTGGGCACTGGGCACAGCACACTTGGAAGGCAAAGAATGACATGACTCAGAGATATGTTGCATTCATGGATACATTCCGACAAGAAACCGGTGTCGAGATTGATTTTCGCCACGTGAAAGGACACGTCGGAAACAAGTTCAATGAACACGTAGACGAAATTGCAGGAAGAGTCATTGATGAGTTCATTGCAAAACTTCAGAAGGGGGCGTGAGCAGTATGTCACTAAAACAACGATTAGAACGTCTGTATCAGACTCACGAAGATATGGAGAAAATTTACCCGTTCGAGCAGACATATGAGCAGTTGAATACGTTTTTAAATAAGGAAGTAGCGGTTCGACAGAGTCGTTTTCTTTCTCACACGCAATTTGCGAACGAGACGGGTATGACGGCAAGCGAAGCAATCTCACTTTTCTTCTTGATTGCCAATTTTGCTGAAGATAGAATTCTCACTCTTTGCTACCGGTATACGTGTTCACATGGTACTGACCACTTCTTGCATGATGAAGATTTGGAAGGATTCCAGTGTGACGAAGATTGCTACTGCGGAGAAGAATTTAATTTGAAGGAAGCACTTGTGGAAGGAATGATTGATGTTCCAGTGTTCTTTGAAGCTCATACTGATTTTAAAGAAGAGCTGGAGAAAGAAATGGTGTAAACAATGAGAAGCCTTTAGTGGCTTCTTTTTTATGTTCATTGGAGTTAAAAAGGTAACATGATTAACCTTCGTTGTTTTGAATAGGATAAAGTAGTTAAAATCACAGGCATTCGACCTGAATTTATTTTAAAGGGGCTATTCACACGATGAATACAACAATGTTTATTGCAGAAACGATTAAAGTAGGATTTCAAGAACGATATGACACGTACTCTGAGCGACTTGGTTATGTTGTTCCTATGGACAATAACGGGAAATTTCGGAAAGAAAAATCTTTTGAAAAATGGTGCAGTCCAAAACTGAAACCACAACAGTTTCAAAATACGCCAACTAGCGGATTTGTTCTAAATCAAAGAGTAGGAGGAGAAAACCGGGGTTGGAAACATCGGAAAACCTATGTCCGTGTCTATGACCCACGTGGCTTTGAAGTTGAAATTTCAGTCGATAACCTGCTCTATATTTTAGAGCACACGAGTTCAATTGTGGGGAAAGGACTTGAAGGTGAATTTGTTTATGCGTGGGAAGGGACAGAATTGATTCTGCTTCCAACCAATGCTGTAGACTACAAGGAAAGTCTTGCGTACACAGAAAAGGAGAGAAAGCAGGAATACCTTACAGGAAAACAACTCGTTGTCGGCGGTGTATACCTTTCAAAGGATAATGTTCAGTTGATTTATCTAGGCAAGCATTATGAATACACCCTGTATTCTGCGTATTCTACTTCATATAAAGTATTTAAGAGCTCGACGAAGCGATTCTATTTTGCGGTCTTAAATCGTGATACCGGGAAAGATGGCGTATTCAAGATTGAGAAATTCCCGAGTCTTAACAAGAAAATCATTGATGTCATTGATGAAAAACAACACGTTCAATACGGAAACATTATGGATTATTTGGAAACCCAGTCGTATTACGTGCCGGTTGATTTGAGTAAAACGATTGTAGAGCCGATTAGCTGGGATGGATTCAAAGCGTACATCAAAGAGGTACGGCGAAACCATAGAAGTGTGTCCTACATGACAGTTTATGCTAAGAACGGTAAAAGATATTTAGTCTCTTGCAAGGATGGGGTCTATTATTTCAGTGGAGAAACTGAAGAGGTAAAAGGCTATTACAATCAAGCAAAAGATTTACTGAACACCTATAACGGAAAAGAGTATGATATTTATACAGCTGAAGATGTTTACAAGGTCTTAAAGCCAGTTATCACACACTACTATCAAGAGAACGGAAGACACTTCGAATCGGTCTTTCATCCTTTTAAGTAATCAATATAGAAGCCCCAAAGGGCTTCTTTTTTATTGACCTTATTGACAAATATAAAAATGACTATTGTCAACAAAAATGAGATAATAGAGGTACAAACAAATGAGTAAAAGGGGCGATTTATACATGAACGCATCGTTGCACATTCCGGCGAAACTCAAGGTCGGGTTTCAGGAACGAGGAGATACCTATACAGGAAAACTTGCCTACGTCATCCCTATGAACGAGAAAGGGAAAGTACGCAAGGAGAAGTCATTTGAATCGTGGCGTGACCACAATTATGTACCAGAAGAGTATGAAAATGAACCAATGAGTGGATTTGTTCTAAACAAAAAAGCCGGTGGCTATGCGACAGGCTGGAACCACCGAAAAACCTACATCCGTGTCTATGACCCACGTGGATTTGAAGTTGAAATTTCAGTAGAAAACCATCTCTACATTTTAGAGCACACCAACTCTATCGTCGGGAAAGGTCTCGAAGGTGAATTTGTTTACTCGTGGTCAGGAAAAAACCTAGTTCTATTACCTGTGAATGCACCAGAATATGTGGCGGTTAAAAAAGAGGAGGAAATGATTGAAACGCAGGGTTTTCTCACGTCGAAAAAATTAAAGGTTGGGGCTACCTACAAAACGCTAGACGATAGTATCCTTGTGTACCTCGGGAAATACGATGAGTACCGTTACGATTGGAGAAATTATTACCGTGCCATCAAAAAATCCAAACCAACATTCCATTTCTGTGAGATTCGCACAGACAGGTTCAAAGAGCTGGACTATAAAATCCACCGTTATCCAACGATTTCTAAAAAACTAACTGAAGTGATAGATGAGTCAGAACATCCTTTACTATCAGATATGATGGAAACGCTGGAAGGTGAAAGAGAATTTTCTCCGATTGCTCTAGGTAGAACCGCTGTAACCCCGGTGTCGTTTGATGAATTCATCCTTGGGTTTGGTCGAACTGATTTTCAAAAAGTAGTGGCGAAAAACGGTCAAGCATACTTCGTCTACAATGGACGAGAAATGAGGGAGATTCATTTTCTTTCAAGCACTCCTCATTTTAAATCCCGAGTGAAAAACATGTATGAAGGAGAAGTATATGATGTGAAAACCCTGGAGGAAATTTACGAACTCCTGGAACCGTGTGTCGTATGCTATCACCTCCAGAATGGACGTCTCTATGAGAAAAGGGTTGAAACATTCAACCCGAATACGGTAAAGAAGAAGAAACGATGAGTTTCTTCTTTTTCCTATAGATTTTTTCAATAAAATTTAATCATCAGGGAGGGGCAAATAATGAAAGACTTCATTAAAGCACGTGAACTCATTGTAGGTCACACGTATCTATCTAGACAGAACCGAAACCTTGTGTTTTTAGGAAAGTTCGATGAATATACGCATGATTGGGAGACATACACGGCATCAAAAAAAGAAAAGAAACAATTTTACTTTGCTGATGTCACAGAGCACCCCGTCAATGGAGATTATTCTATTATTACATGTAACGTGATTGGCAAAAGGTTAAAAGAGGGTATTGGCGGAGCCTGCCACTCAGAGCTTAAAGAAATCAAAGAACAATTAAACACGATGCCACTTTACAGCCCGATTGACCCAACACGTACCGTGACTGAAGAAGTACCACTAGAATTTTTCATTGAATTCGTGAAAGAATCCACATCGAAGAACCGATACTTGAAATTCGCAAAACTGCTCTCAATGAATGGGGAATTTTACACGCTGAACAATCCTATGGGAGAGCTTTACTTCCAATGGGAAGACGTGAGTGGGTATCATAGAAAAGCGAAAAATGACTACGAAGGAGTTCTTCGGACATTTGATTCGATTGAAGAGCTGTATGAGATTTTGCGTCCGTGTAAGAAACACTATTATTTGGAGAATGGGCATCACTATAAAACATTGGGGGAATTTTAGTGATATACAAAGTTGAAACTTTAAGCCCTTTTTGAGAGGGCTTATTTTATCTCCCAATACCGTTTGTAAGTAAACCCTATTGGCTAGTTTTATGAGGAGCATCCCTCCCGCATAAGATAAATAGATTACACATACAGGCATTCAACCTGAATTTATTTCAAAGGAGAATCTTTATGAAAAAGAACAATTCGACAAAAGTGAAACTTCCATCTAAAATCCAGGTGGGATATCAGAAAGAAAAGAGTGTATCAAGTGGTCAACTAGCGTTCGTTACGTATAAGAATGAGAAAGGGACGTTGCAAAAGAAAAAAACTTTTGAATCGTGGCGAGACCAAGGAATCCCCGCTCAAGAATTTGAAAACGTTCCAACATCCGGATTTTATCTTAACAAGAAAGTACAAGGAACTGATGATGAGATGTGGGAAGCCACCGAAGAATTTTTCTCTGTTTTTGACCCTCGTGGGTTTGAAGTGGAAGTATCCGCTAAAAACGTTGTGTACATCATTCAATGTACGCAGTCTATTCTCAGGGGGGAATTAGAAGGAGAGTTTGTGTATGCGTGGACTGGGGGAAGTTCCATTCTTCTGCCTGTAAATTCACCAGAATATAAGACCTTAATGAAGATAAGTCAATTAAAAGAACGTAACGGTTCCGTAGAACAAGATGACCTTAAAGTGGGCTCTTCTTATTTGACTGTGACAAATGAAACGTGGGTTTATCTAGGGTGTTTTGATGAATATGACTATGAATATGAATCTATATCAGGTCGGTTGATTCCAAATAAAAAGGACGAAAAGAAATACTATTTCGCAAAACAAATGGCAGAAACAGAACCGTTCGTAATCTTTACTGTTGGGGTGATTTACAAACAGTTAATTGCTTGCCTCGATGAAGAACTGCATGTAGAACTGAAGAACATATTGGATGAACTTGAACGAAATCCAATGTACTCACCGATTGACCATAGTAAAACCATTCATGAACCAATGAGTTTAGAGCATTTTTTAAACGAAATGACCAATCATGGAGAGCATAACTTTTTGGCTAGTAACGGAAAGAAATACAAGGTCGAAATCAATAAGTTTTATCACAATGAAGTTTCGTTTATGGGTGAAGCAAAAGAGGAACAACATATTGGTTTATTCGGTTTTGTTCGAACCAACAAGGTGTCTCAAATTAACACATATAAGGGTGTAAAGTATGACGTAAATACACTTGAGGATGTCTACCATATCTTAAAACCCATGGTAGAATATCTGTATCTTAAGAACGGAAAGCTTTACGTTGAAAAATACTAATATCGATAAATGTACTACACATAGAGAGTCAATTAGGCTCTCTTTTTTATTTTGACTATTGTCAATAAATGATATATAATTAAGATACACAAACAAGCAGAAGCGAGGCGATATTCACATGAATACAACAATGTTCTTACCGAAAGAGATTAAGGTCGGTTTTCAAAAGCGGAGTGGCACTTATAATGGGAAATTGGCATATGTCATCTATATTGATGAAAAGGGAAAGATTCGAAAAGAGAAATCATTTGAGTCATGGCGTAGCCACGATATCCCGACAGAACAGTTTGAGAATGAACCAACTTCGGGGTTTGTCCTAAATAAGAAAGCGGGCGGATATTCAACAGGGTGGAATCACCGTCAGACCTATGTACGCATCTACGACCCACGTGGCTTCGAGTTTGAAATTTCTATCGAAAACCTTTTGTATATCCTTGATAACACCAGTTCTATCATCGGAAAAGGACTTGAAGGGGAATTTGTCTATGCATGGTCAGGTTCTGACCTCGTCCTGGTACCGGTAAATGCTCCAGAATATGAAGAGCTCAAGAAATTGAACGACCTCCGCCATAAGAAAGACTTTGTGAAAGCAAAAGACCTCAAGGTGGGAGCGACGTATCTGACAAAAAACAATGATGAGATGGTGTTCCTTGGGAAGTTTGATGAATACGAATATGGTTGGAGAAATTTCGAAGTGAACAAGAAAGCGAAGAAACAATTCTACTTCGCTGAAAGTGGTTCGGATGGTACATTCCATTATCGCACATTCCAAGCAGTTACTCGATTCCTAATTGATGTAATTGATGAGAATCCTCATCCGGAATTACATGCCATGTTTGAGCATTTGGAATTCGAAAAACGGTATTCCCCAATCGACCACAGTAAATCTCTTCGTGTAGCCATGACGCTTGAAGACTTCATCGAGTATTTTTCTAATTTTGGGTGGGGTAGTGTCGTGGGAGCAAACGGAAGAGAATATGATATTAATACAAATCGTTACTCTGACAATAAGGTTTCGTTCAACGGTGAATACAAAGAAGAAGAGTACAACCGTTGGGGGCGAATGGAGATACACAAGCTAAAAGTAAAAAACATGTACGATGGAGTTGAATATGAGGTGAATACGCTTGAAGATGTGTTCAATATCCTGAAACCTGTTGAGACGCACTATTATCAGGAGAATGGGAACTTCTACATCAAGCAATCCGACGCCTGGAACGAATAAGTGGAAAAGGAGAGTCTAAATGACTCTCTTTTTATTGACTATTGTCAAAAATCAACGTATAATAAAGGTAACAGTTCATCACTTTTAAGAGTCAGATGAACGAAGTAAAACGAACGGATAATAGGGGGAATGAGAAATGGCAAACACAAACGATAAGCGAATTTTGGACTTGCGGGCGAAGATTGAACAGAAGAAGAGAGAAATTGGGAAGAAAGAACGGTTTGCCCCGCTCACAAACTGTCAAATTGAAGTCGATGGAAACCGGATTAACCTCCATACGTTAAACCGAAAACAAGCGATTGCCCTCCTTGTGAAACTGCACTCACTCCTTAACTCAGCCAAAAAGTTGGGCTTTGAAGAAGAATATGAACTGAGTGGCTTCAAGGTCGCTGACTTTGTAGAAGACTTGCAGACAAAGATTCGCTTACTTGATAAAGATATTGAACAGAAGAAGCTCGATGCACTTGAAAAACAACTTCACAAACTCTTGTCAGATGATAAGAAGGTTGAGTTGGAACTCGATGCAATCGAAGGTCTGTTGTCGTGAAAGCAGAAAATAAAGGATTAACAGAAGCTCTTCTCAGTCAGGAACAACTGACTGGGACAGAGCTTTCTTTGAAGGATGGCGAAAGATATTTTCGTGATTTGACCGAGGCATTTCTCTTTCAATCGAAAGCGTTAAATATCGAGATGAATGAGAACCAGGCAAGAGAGATGGCTCTACACATCATTGCAAAGGTCGATATCAGCAATCCGGTGGTTGGTCACAAAGGATTTCATTGGTTAGCAAAACTGTTCACACCCATTTGGGAGCAGAACAAGCGAGAAGGAAAGACGGGGGAGTAATTATAAATAAAGGAGGGAAAATCCGTGAAAACAGTATGGACATTTGATGATGGCTATCACAAAGCAACCGTCACATTGCGTCACAATAGAAACGTGTCGATTACAAGAGAAAGCCGCCCTGACCATATGGAGTGGATGGATGGGAACGGAAATAAAATTGAGGAACGAAACTATGTTGTCATCACTTTCCCATCATCGAAGAAAGTAGATTGGTCAAAATGGACACGGAGTCGTCAGGATGATTGGCACATTGGTTTCAAACGTTCGGATAGTGACGGAATGACAGAACTCCTTTTCTATGACCAATATACCTTCACCTGGATTACTTCCCTTCTTGAGGATATCGGTATCGCTAAAGTTGCCCACCTTTCTTATCCAGGACAAAAAGAGGGGTATTTCCTTCCGGTCTATGCGGATGCTCATGGTTTTTGGCAGTTGGCTTACAATCTATTGACCCTCCTGATTCAGTCACCGTTTATTATTCAAGCTGAGCGGAGATATCAGATAGAGCAACGAGAAAGAGAACAAGAAAAGCGAGGTGCTTCACATGACCAGACGTAAGATGAATAAAACGGAGAATGCAGAACAATTGACCTCTCACAAAGAACATCCCCGCTTATTAACGGAAGATGCCCCACTTGTAGACATGAATATTCATGAATACATGGACTATTTAGAAACTAGATTTTTAGAACTGGCAGAAGAAAGCGGCGTCACATATAAGAAGGTGGAGCCTGGACAAGGAAAAGTCATTATCAAAGAGAATGGCGTTATTCTTGGAGAACTTGGAGAACTTGGTGACATCTATGACCTTAATGACTTCAGTGACTTTCCAAATGGAGGGAAACTCGATGAATAAATATATGCTGACGATTCAAGATGATGCCACAATGGAAAAACTACAATCCTTCACCAATGTCAGTTACGTTTCGGAGCTTATGAACAAAATCATTTTTGTTCAAACAACGATGACGCAAGAACAGCTTACATCTTATAGCGTGAACGAGTACAAGAAACCGCCACTTTCTCCAATGAAGAATATTGGTCTTGGTGGCTTGAACCTTTGGGAATACATTCAAGGAGAAGAAAACAATACTCCACTGAAACAAAATCGAGAAATGAAACGGAGGCAATCCTTATGAAAAAATATGTGCTAACGATTAAAGATAAAGAAACTCTGGAGATACTATATGATTTGAATATTGTCAGTTACGTTCCGAAGCTAACGGATAAAACTGTCTTTGTGCGTACAACGATGACGCCTGAACAGCTAATGGAGTTAGAAGGCGTACTGCATTGCAGAGAGTCATCTGTTCTAAAATTAAACATATAAAAAGGGGGAGTCTTATGGAGACGCTTATCCAGGAACCATCGAAAGAAGAATTGACCAAGAAGGGCTTTACGAATCGAATCAAGGTGGCAGAGGGACAGACAAAGGCGTCATTGCTCGCTTACGGGTTTACGAATCACAATCCGAATGTATTGTATTTCGTTCGGATGGTAGCAGACAATATCTCATTCAATCTCTCGCTTGATGTGAACACGCTTGAAGTGAAAGATATTGACGTCCTTGATGAAAGATTTCTGCAAACCTATGATTATCAACAAATGATTTTGGATGACGAATATGGAAAATTTCAATTAACTGTCTACCACAACGTGAATGAGCTCCTGCAGACATTTCAAAATGACGGAATTATAACAGGTTTTGAAAAAGGTATGTACATCTGACCGGAAAGCACCGGTCTTTTATTTTTGACTATTTATTGAGTATTGTCGATAAATATGATATAATTTAGTCAAATAATTTGAATGAGAGGAGTGATGTTGTGAAACGTGATACCGAACAATTACTGGGAGAATTCAATACATTAGAAACATCAGACAGAGCCTATAAGGTAGACCGGTTTGCTTCTGTTCATGGTCTTGGCACGTTCTTTTTCAATGGAGGATACGAAGAAGAACATCTTGTCTATTCTGCTGTCGGATTCGAATCCCCACAACTCATTGGGAATGAGCACTATGTGGTCAGAGAAAAGACAGAAAGAGGATATGGTGGAACCCTTTATATCAAACGTGAAAAGAACGAACGAATCCCTACCGTGAAAGAAGGGGAACCGGGTATTCTATTAGAGCATATCGGGAAGATTGCTCTGTTCAATGAACATGACACGTCTTCTAAGGAGGCATTTCTAGCTTCCTTTGACAAACAGATTGACGAAAACCCTTCTGAAAAGCAATTAGAACTGTTACAATTATTTGCTGAGTGTTCGAAAGTCGTTCAATTGTCTTATGACGGGTATGCAAAAGTAAACACAGATGGGGACATCAAATGGGTTAAACATCACCTCGTATACTCTCCAGAAGAAGCATTGGAGGAAATGAAAGCCATTCGCAGACTTCACAATGAAATCAAAGAATCAAAGAGAAAAACATCATGAAGACCATTCATGTCATTCCTTCAGAATGGCAAAGGAGATGTAAGCAATGGATTTAAAGTGGGTACAGATGGGAGCAAGGGAATATCATATTCGCTCCCTGTTCAAAGATAATACATGGGAACGGTTGTTTAAGAAATACCCTGAGATTGAGGAAGTTTCTTTTCTCGGAAAGTATGGAACATGGAAGACAACGATTCCTGGTAATGACAAAGGGGATTGTCTTGAAATCTACTTGATTCCAAATCTGACAATTCTGGAACATACAGAAGATAAGGATTGGGAATCCTTTATAGAAACTGTTTTGTCGTTTTTACAAGCAGAACGTTTGCGGGAAGTGACGCTCGAAGTGAAAATTCAAACGAATTATCTCGACCGTTTTTCCGGCTGGGTGTTTCGTGAAAACATGCCTCGACCGGTTCATTTTTGGCATCATCGAGGTATCCAGGGGTTTTCCCATCGAGTGCGATTGCAAGCAGACTCTGAGCGTTTATTATCCATGAAATCATCCTAATTGGAAACGATTCTTTAGCAGGCAGACTATTGCCTGCTATTTCTATGTGATGAAAGAAAGCGTTTGAGACTATCATAAACAGACAACAACAATAGGTGTTGCAAAACATTTTATTTCAAAAGGAGTGTCTCACATGACAAAAGAACAAATCATCATTCGTGACCACAAGTTTAAATCAGATAAGCTGAAAAAAGCAAAGAGAGAAATCAAGAGGCTTCGAAAGGGAGCTATTAATCTCGGTGTCCTGGAAGACAGCCTTCGTCGTGAACGAGCGAATAAAGTAGACGGAAGAATGTACTACGGTCAATACGGTTATGACGACAACGGGTATATCCGGGATGAGGCGAGACGAGAAGCTCGCATCGAACTGTTGGAAGACTTGATTCGGGAAGCCAAAGGCATGAAATACTAAAAAGGGGATAATTACTATGACAATTAATGAATACATTGCATCACAGGATATCACATTTTTGAAAGCGTGCTTTGATGAACTGGAAGCCTATCAACTTAATGGAGTCTTACAGGACGGTCATGTACGGAAAATGAACGAGGAGCATTTTGCAGGCAATGTCACAACGCTTCATACGATTCACTTTCTCGTATTCCAGGAGATTGCTAAACGCCACTTTAAACCCGAGCTAATTCTTTCAGAAAAAGAAAAAGAAAAACTTCGAAAAGAATTGGATAAAGAGGTCTCGGTTGGGAGTCGGGTTCATTATGACTGTCTGAATTGCTCACACTCTGCAAGTACAGAAGACGACCAATTGATTTGTACAGTCGAGCCGATTCATAAGCAAGTTCAGGAAACACATCTTTGCAAACACTGGAACTAAAAAGGGGAAAAGAATATGTTCACACTTCAACGAGTATTATCTGCAGGGTCTACCACATCTGATAACGTATATCTAAACAATGTCCAGGTTGGAACGTTTGGACATGACTCAGAGGGAGCGTATCTTAATTTGAAACAGGAATTGACAATGGGGGAAATGAATCTATTGATTGCTCAGCTTGTCAATCAGAATCCTTCCTTGTTACATTCAAAATTGGATGTAACCATTCCGTAATGTTTAGGAGAAGAAGCCCTTAAAGGCTTCTTTTTATTGACTATTGTGTATTTTTGAATGATACTATAAATAAGTACAAATCAAATAGGAGGTCATCAGATGAAAGAGACCAAAGGTAGTTTGTCAGAATTTGAATTGATGGTATTAAAACACCGGGCATACGAGCTTGCAACTAAGTACCACGACGGACAAGTTGATAAGCTGGGCATCCCATATATCGGGCATCTCGAAGCGGTGGCTCAAGGCGTGGATAAAATCGAAGAGAAGATTGTGGCGTTGATACATGACATCTTAGAGGACACACCATGCACAAGAGAGATTTTGCTGGCAGAAGGGATTCCAGCGTATCTGGTCAAATCCATTGAGGCGATGACTCGTCGTCCTGGAGAGACGTATAAGGCGTTTATTGAGCGAGTGGCACGTGATGCCATTGCAAGAGCAGTAAAACGTTCAGATTTAAAGCACAACTTGGATGAAGATGGTTCACGATTAAAGGCGGCAAAAGATTTTCATCAGCGTGACGTATTTGAATCCTTACCTCCAGCATCATTGAAAGCACGGTACCGTGATGCCATTGCGTATCTCGATAGTCTGGAGCAAGAAAAGGAGTGAGTCGATGATACCAAAAATTGCTTTGCCTGTTATCGATAGTGAAGTTTATTACATCGGGAATGATACGGAGTATCATAAGAAAGGCACTATTTACCGCATTCTTGGCTCTGATTTTCACTGGTGGAAAGAGCTGGGGTATGTAATTTGGGTGACAACTGACGAATACCCAGATGCGAATATGATTGATTTGGGAATGTCGTTTCAACCGGAAGAGTTTTATCTTTATTTTAGAATTTATTGAAGAGTCACATTTGTGGCTCTTTTTATTTTGACAATAGTCAATTAATCATGTATAATAGAGATAACGAAACGGAACGAAAAGGAGTGGTGAGATGACTCAAACAGTTTGGTCAAAGGGAGATTTGAAAATCATTTACAGCAATCCGTTCATTCAAGGTTTTGAAGAGAACGCTGTATGCACGTCAATGAATGATTATTTGTACTTTTATTATGACGTGACCGTGATGAACAGGGAGAAGACCTTGTTTTCATCTCGTATTGGCACAGCACCGCTTGTCCATCAGCTTCCGGCAGAGATTGACCGTATCATCGGATTTGATATGGAGAAAGCATTGGTGACAGCAGATATCCATAACAACACGTGGGATGTTCCTTTTCATCGCTTAACCAAATTTGCGATGGTCTCATTGGATGCAGATATCCGAAACGATTATTACTACAAGATTGAGCGGGAAGACAATGTTGTAAATGACGACGGGAATCTGGATGAGTGGACTTCTTACACGCTCTCGATTGGAAATACTGGAGAGTATTACGATGATGAGAAAACCCCTCAGCATGGTCAGGTGGTCGAGATTCGGGGGTTAACCGAGAGCGACCTTATCGCACTCAAAGAAACAGCTCTTACGTTCTGTAAGGACGTATTAAAGGCACATGAAGAGGAAAAGAAAGGGGGAATGCGTTCGATGACAGGAAATGAACTCAAATCGTACAACACTTCTCTCAATAAACAATTCAAGCCAACCGGAATCAATCTTTGGGAGGGTAAGTGATATGAGAGCACTCATTCTAGCAGACCTTCATTTTACAGACTGGAACAAGTGGCAAACGTTTCTGCAGATTGACCGGAGCAGGTTCGATATTATTTTTCTCTTAGGAGATATTGACATTATGCTTTTGGAATCTATCAAAAAACACTTTGCCGAAAAACCAATCATTGGTGTGCATGGCAACCATGACTATCCAGGAGACCTCTCGCACTTTGGTATTGCCGATATTCATGGGAGGGTGGCGAACTTTAAAGGAACCCGCTTTTTAGGAGTTGAAGGATGTGTCCGCTATAAAGCTGGTGAAGCTCCGATTCATGAACAAAAAGACATTACGACTCTTCTACAAGCTATGCCTCCTGTAGATATTGTCCTCTCTCATAATTCTCCTAAAGGAATCCATGACAAGCCTGATATTGCTCATGTGGGCTATGAAGGACTCCGCTCCTATATCGACAGCCATCAACCTAAATATGTGCTTCACGGGCATCAGCATAGCAATCAACGAACAATGGTAGGTTCGACAGAGGTGATTAACATTTATGGTGGCGTTCTGTTTGATACAGAATCTGGTCAAATCCAACAACTTTTACACGTTGATGAATAGAGAGGAAGAAAATCATGGAAAAACATGAACTAGAAAAAACACTGGCTGGACTGACTGAAAAGGAACGAGAGGCTTTAAAGGAAGCAGTGACCGTTCTTTGGCTAAATGACCGTTCAGACTATATCAATGGCTTATGGGATATCATTCGTATCCTGATGGGGACAGATATTGACATCAACGAGGTTTATCCGATGTTGTGCGATAACGATAAAAATGAAATTCACTATGAAGAATGAAAGGATGATGAAAATGACAAAACGAGTTTTTCTATTGGTGACAGGTGAGGAATATTCAGCAATGACCTTCAGCCAGGAGTACAATGCACAGGCGTTCTATGAAAGCATGGTTGCTGATGGTGAGACAGAGCGGGAATTGGAAGATGGAACCGTTGAAATCAAGGAATTCGGTGCTGTAGATGATGAATTCATTCAATTTATCCGTGATGAAATCATGGATTATGACCAATCGAAAGATACGGACTTCTTTGAAGTAAAACCGGTTTGATGATAAGGCAGGGATTATCTCTGCCTTATCTTTTGTCTGCAAACACATACAATGAAAGAGTATGAAGCAACAGGCAGTATACACTTTATTTCAAAGGAGCGAGAAGCATGATTATACTAATTGTAGGGCAAGAAGACGGACGGGTTTCACATGGTGTTGATACTGTGACTTTAGAGAACGTTGTTCTTCCAGATGTCTATCCGGCTTCCATTGGTCGATTTGACCACAGCATGGGAGAATGGATTTTGAAGGAAGAGGTGAAATCATGAAGCGGATTGTGGTGATTCAAAATCGAGACGGTTCGGTTTCATGTTTGCCGATGACTTCAAGCAAATGGTTTTACGAACAGCGACATACCGTGCTTGCATATTGCAACCGGTTATGGAATCCATATCACGTGGGTGTTATTAAATCGTATTTTTCAACAAGGGGGACGACAAATGAGTGAACAGGATTTTGTCCAAGAACAATTGATGGACTTGTTACAAAAGGAAGTCAGTGAGGAAACAGAACATGAACACATTCAGCGTTTAGCAGAATCATTAGCACCGCTCTTACCAAAGAACAGCCAGGGTATTTCATCAGTGGGTGATTCACTTGCTAAGATTGCAGAATTCGAACGAGAACATACGAAAATGGACAAAGGGGAGTAATGAAATGAAGCGTAAATTCTATGAACAGGTAAACTACTCATACGACACGATGAAAGAGCGTGACGAGCATGTAGAGGAAATGAAACAGGCAGGCTGGAAAGCAGAACTCTATCAAGATGATGAAGGTGACGAACTTAGTGCTGAGTTTAAACGACATCTTGATGGAGACGTTGAAATCCCTTACGAATAACTAGAAGGAGAATGACTATGAAAAACACTGCAGAATTAACTCACGAAAAGATGACCGACGAAGCGTTGTTGTCACCGGGTTCAAAAGTCGTGAAGTCATCTGGCAAACCATTCAAATCAGGATTGAAAGTAAATACTATTGAGTCAATTACGAAACACTCCGTTTTCCCGGATAAGGTAGCATACAGGTTTCAGGAAGATGACTCTATTGTTGAAGCGTGGCGTTGTGTGGAATTTAGCGAATAAAAGTCGTGTTGAACTAAATATAAAAGACTCTCAGATTAAACACTTTTCCTCCGGGAAGGTGTTTTTCTCATCCCCTCCGACCACATACGACTCCCATTTGTCTATGTTTACCTATGCACAACATAGGATAAGGAAAATCGAAAAACGAAAGGGGAGATGCCCGATGTTCTATCATGTATCATTAGACACATCAAGCATCGTAGAAGAATTTACCCCTCGTGTTCCGAATGAACAAAGTCGTATTGAAGGTGAAGACAGAAATATTCCACGTATTTGTGTCGCTAAAAGTATTGAAGATTGCTTGACCGGGTTCCCTGAAGGCGGATATCAGCTAGAAGGAAATTGCCCATTATTAATTCGAATCTATGAATTTGATGAAGAAACTATACAAAAAGAAAACGTGGTGCGTGCACCTGAATTATTTTTAAGACAACTAGTACCTGACGCATGGGTTACAGGCGAACATTGGATTATGAACCAATCCATCAAGCCTTCCCGCTCCTATTTGATTCAAATCAAGGAGGTCGTCATCGAGGATGCTCCTTTCATCACCGTTGAGATGTTGGAAGAAGCTTTAACAGAGGGGAAGTCCATCGGAGAATTGATGACAAACCTTGACAAAAGGAGTTCAGCAACGGTAGCGAGAGTAGAAAGTCTACGATATAAACGAATGCCGTCATAAGTAAGTCATGTAAGTCACTTCATGTAAGTGGCTTTTTTCTATTGATGTTAGGAAGTCAAATCTATTGAAAGTGAATATGCACTACTCGAAATCGATAGAATGAGAAATAAACAAACGGTAGGCATAGTCTATCTATTTACTTCAAAGGAGGATGCACATATGTTGAGCACAAAGGAAGCAAAAAAGGTTGTCGCTATTTTTAAAGATGGAATGGAAATTTCGGATGAGTACGAGGTTGGCAAAAAAGATGTGGAATATATGACCCAAAACGCATTCACGCTCGCTTCTTTTTCATACGGGGGATATGCAGTAGAAATAACGGTGAACGGCGATGTTCGTTTTGACCATGAGGATGCAACGTACCGGTATGAAGATGATTTGACAGATGATATTGTTGAGCTTCTTCGAAAAGGCGAAATTGAACTGGATAACAACAACTGGTTTGAATTTTTCTCAACGGACAGCTTTGATGTCGCTGGGATTGACACGCTTCCGACTAAAAATGAAATGAAAGCGTTGTTGATTGACCAAATGATTGATGAAATGGAGAATGACGGAGACCCGGTCTTCGAGTCCAGCATGACGCAATTAAAAGGATTCTATTATGTCGGCAAAACCTTTAAAGGGGATGAATTAAACATCGATGAAGACCTATTCAAGAAACGAGTCAATGAAATCTATCACCATGAGGATATCTTTAATGTGATTCATTTGTGGGAGCCGGAATATGTCCAAGATAAATATGGATTTGTTCACGTTGGTGTCTTGTTCTACACAACAGGCGAGAACACGAAGGATTATATTGCCAAGCAGTTCAATGCGATTGACTACACGGAATTGACCAAGTGAGAACGTGAGAAGGATAATACCTTCTCTTTTTATTTGCTTGTCAACTGCATAGGATAGGAGTGTAACGAACTACAGGTGTACGCAAGTACCTTTTTACTTAAGAGGAGGAAAAGATATGTGTTTAGGGAAAGAAATGGACTTTCGAACAGTAAATGATTTTAAAGCTCACGAGTGGGCGGCTCTCTATCTAGGAATGGATGGAGAGTGTGTATCAACACTTGAAATGGGACGTTTGAAGCTTTATTGGGACGTTGTACATGACGGAGAAGTTCAAGACACTGAAACACTCGGAATTCTCACATACGAGGCGATGCAAATGAATCCTAGTGTTCTGGACGCCATTGAAGAGAGTGAAGAAAAAGGCGTAGCTTTGAGCGACGTCTCACATTATGAGTGGCAGGAGACGCCATATCTCATTCCTGTGTTTAGCTATCTTGACGAAACGACGTTTGAACGATTGGAAGATTTAGAAATCACAGGATTTGTCGGTTCTGAACTCTGGATGAAATTAAAGACGATTGAAGCCGTGAAAAAAATCGGGGCAGGTTTGGAAGAGTGGGAGAAAGAAAAGATGACGGATGAAGAAAAAGCACAGTTTAAGGCGTTTGAAACGATGGATGGCTTTTCTATTCCGGTCTCAAAACTTTATACAGAAGAAGAGTTCGTCTATTCGATTCAACATTCCATCGCACAACAAGATGATTTCATCAATTACATTCCGTACTTGGAGTGTCATGCGGAAAAAGGGATGTGTACACTAATCTGGCAGACGAATGTGCCAAGTATAAGCAACTGGTTAAAACAGGAGTTGCCTAAAAAGTATCAAAAACTGCTATAAAAAGGAGATTGACCATGTATAAAGCAGAAATCCAAGATTATTACCACACAGGAAAATACGCACTCGAATATATGACATGTGAACAGGATGATGAGCTTGCATGCTTAGAAGTTGGAGAGACAAAAATTCGACTCGTTGTTCGAGGAAAAGCGAAAATCATTTATAAAGATAGGGTCTTCTATGAAGAACATGAACTAACAGATGAAGTCCGGAAGTTAATCGGGAAAGAGTCGAAGAAATTGGAAGTCCGGCGAAGTCCAGAATACTTTTTCTTGTTTGAAGGACGAGATGGACGAAATGATTGCAATCCGTTAGGGATGGATTTCTTACCATCAAACCTTTCGATGGAGTCTTTCATGGATGAATTGATGCGAGTTTGGGTAAAAGAGTTGAATCATGAGGGTTTGACCGGTGAAGAAGAAATGAATTTCTTACAGTCTGCACCTCGTGAAAGTATCCAAATGGAACTCTATTCAAATGTTCGCAATACAACAGGATATAACATGTTGGAAGAGTTCTTGATGAAAACAGAAGATATCCTCATGTATACGAACGATTTACATGTAGTGAGCGAAAAGGATAATCATGGGAACAAGTGGTTGTCAGTCGGTTATGCAAGTCGATTCCCTCACGTAAGAGAATTGATACAAAAAGAATTAGTGCCACTAGGCAATCAGGTTTCATAAGAGGCGTCATGCCTCTTTTTTATGTCTCAAACTCCTTTAAATTGACTATTGTCAACTTAATTTATAAAATATAGGGGAATGTTAACTAGAAGGAGTGTGAACAACATGAATGGAGAGAAACTGAAAGAAGCGTGGGGAGAAGTGACCAAAGCGGAACTTGTCGGATGGTTCGTTTTTGCTGGCGTGTTTAGCGTATTGTTTGCCTACTATACTATCTTTTGGCAAATGGGAAGCGATAAAATCGAATTTTCTTACCTTATTTTTAAACTGATTATGGTTGGTGTTTTCTTAGGATTAGGTGCAATCGCTGTGAAAGTTGGTTATAACGGGATTCAGTCAGGAAGCAATCAAGTAGAAGAGAATGAGCTGATTCGTGCCTTTAGTGGAGCCATTTTCTTTGGGTTGTTGTTATCATTGTCACTCGTAGCAGAAGCCTTCTCTCTTACCTTAAGAGGAAATCAACTGTATGAGTATGTACAAGGATTCTTTTACTTTGGATTAATGACTGGAGCGGGAATGTCTTGGTACCTGGTGTTAATCAATCATTTATCCAAGAAGGAACGCCAACAAGCGGGAGCTGAGTAAGCACTCGCTTTACTTTTTAATTAAAAGTTGCCCATACGCAACTTTCCCGAAACATAAACCTATATTAAGGGGAAAAATTGCTTTGGACAATAAGATGATAAAGGCATCCTCAAGTGCATAGAATAGACCCGTAATGAGAATTTGGTAACTGCACTGGTTTGAATAGAAAGGATAGAACAATGAGTAAGCAACAAAAGTATACAACGGAAACGTTTCAATTATATATAGAGGCACAATTAGGACAAGAATATGTAATCGCAAGCGAATACGTCAATTATCGAACGAGCATTCGAATGAAACATCTAGTATGTGGAAACGAGTATGACGTTCAGCCACGACGTGTTTCAATGAAAAGACGGTGTCCACATTGTTATGCAAACAACAAAAAAGACACAGCCTGGTATCAAGAAAAGGTTCGGGAGCAAGTCGGCGATGAATATGAAGTAACGGGCGAATACATGAACAACAAGACACATATTTTCATGAAACATGTATCCTGTGGTCATCACTTCACGATACGTCCCGCTCACTTTTTAGATGGTCGTCGTTGCCCAAAATGCCGAATGTCTAAAGGAGAAACCTTAGTAGGAAAGGTACTTGAACATTTTAAGCTTCATTATCAGCCACAACAAACCTTTAAAGACTGCACACACGTTCAACGTCTACCGTTCGATTTTGGCATCTATACACCCGATGGTGAATTGATTGCCCTGATAGAGTTTGATGGAGAACAACATTATCGTCCAGTCAAAGCGTTTGGCGGAGAAGAAGATTACCAACGTCGAGTACGGAATGACCGTATCAAAAATGACTTTGCAAAAGCAAAGGGAATTCCGCTCTTGCGAATTCCGTATTTTGAAAAAAGACCAAAGAAAAATATGACGAATTTCCTTGTTGACGTATTGATGGATTATCATGCTCAACAAAACGAATTCAATCGACACTCCTGAAAAGGGGTGTTTTTTATTGACTATTGTCAATTTAGGGGTGATAATAAAAGAAAAAGGGGTTGAACCAAATGAAATTTGAACATCGACAAGCAATACATCCTTTAACCGACACCGTCGGAATGGAACTCTTTTTGCAGGGCTGGGTAGCAGAGAGACCTGAATTGTGCGAACAGGGCGTCATCATTGAACTCATTTTTACTGAAGAACCGAATGAAGTGCGGCTAATCGTAGAGGGTAGAGAAGGTGTGGAAACAGCAAATGTCCTATCTGCGAACGTAGAAGACATCGGGAATGAATTGATTGAGAAACTTCCTTTTCAAATCCTGTTTCCCTTCTAGTTATCAGTCTTTCGTGCTCTCAGTAGAATGAAGAGAACTCACAAATTATGTGTGTCTGTCTTTTTAAAAGACACTTTATTTCAAAGGAGCGAATAGCTAATGAACAAGAAATGGATGAAACAATGGAGAACAAAAATGGGGATTTCGCATATGGGACAGCGTTATATTGCTCGAAACAATGCCCGTATCGGTGGCATTGCTCTCTGTATCCGGGAAACCGTTTGGACAAGAGAAGGGAAAGTATATCAGGTCATCTCTCATAAAGGGAAGCCTGCTATCATCGCAGAAGATGGCTATCCAATGCCGATTCACTATGCTATTTCTGACCGTTACTTTGAGTTTTACCGGAAATACAATCTCTCTGTGAAACAAGAAGTGAAACAATTGGTAAAGGGAGTGCTTGCTTATGGCAACACCAAAACAAAGAGCATTGATTGAACGGATTGAGGATGCTCTGACGGTTTCTTACGAAGGGAAAACGATTGAGGAGGCGAGTCTCTTCATCACAACGCATCTTCCTGAGTTTCGGAAAATAGGGGTTCCGACTCCGAAACAACGAGGATTGATTCGGGAGATGGAGAAGATGTTAGGCATTGCTTTCAATGGAAAGACAACCATGGAAGCCAGTCAATTCATCTCACGTCATACGAAAGACTATCGTGAACAGCTGGAGATACTTTCATCAGCTATGTACGATGCAATGTGTGTTGGAGACCATTAAGTAGGTTTAAGGGATTAGCGTAAATCAGCTATCAACGAAAATACAAGGAGTGAATCACATGAAGATTCTCGTTATGACGACAAAAAAGATGAATGCAGAAGGAAAAGCAAAAGCAGTATCTAAAGTGAAGGAAAAGACAGGTGAGAGCCGACTGACGTTAAGTTCCGCTGATTATGACGGAGAAACAAGGGAAGGCATCAAAACCTTGTTGCAAAAAGAACCTGACAATACGGTTATTGTGACAGCGGATAGTCGCTTACTAAGCTTTGTTCATACAAAAATCTTGCTGAGTCAAGTCTACCTCACAGATGGGGAACAGGTGTTGAAATTGACGAACTGTACCCAACGTGTACTTCGCCAGGGGCACAATCTGATGAAACTGTTTGATGCAGGCGAATTTAAGATTTCTGATTTTCGACATGAACCGGAATTTGTAAAATGCCCGGATTGCAACGGACGTGGCGGAGATGTCTGTTACGACATCGAAGACTATGTGCCTTGTGCGACGTGCGATGAACATGGCGTTGTGCCAGAAGGGACAAAGCCGTGGTTGCTGAGATTCTTGATGGCGAAACCTGATTGATTCCAAGAAAAAAATATCAAAAGGAGTGGACGTTATGAGTAGCACCGCACGAGATATGGTGGAAGGACACCAGGAGATTGCGATGAGTATTCAGGCATTCATGTGGGAAGGAAAGCCCCACAAGAGTAAAAAGATTGAGCGAACTGTCGAAGAATATGAAGCGTTTCTAGAAGGTATCCGGAAAGGTTGTTGGGACAACTACAACAGCGGAGCGTATGACTTAGGTTGGAAAAAATGACTAAAGGAGAGTGTGTATGATGAAAGCATTCAAAGTAAGATATAGTGGGGCAGGGTTTAGTGGAGGACAGGAGATTGTATTGGTTGAGAATGAGGAATACATCGAAAAAGCATTGGAAGAAAAATCAACACGTGATTTCGAAGTAGGATGCTCTTACTCTAAAATCCAGTCATCAACTGAAATCCCTCTGAGCAAGGTGAAGTTGGCAGATTTATCGGTTACTGAATTTTTACAGCTTACAAAAGGATAATAAGAAAAGAACGTCACAATCAAGTGGCGTTCTTTTTTGTTTGTTTTTTCTGTTTTATGATGGGATACGTCCTTTTCATCGCATACATATCTTTCACACCGAGTTGCTTGGATACTGCCAGGTCGCTTTCATTTTTCAATGGGGTTTCCATGACAAACGTATTGCGTAGGAGCTGGGGTGTGAGTCGCTGGTCAAGTTCAACGAATCGTTCATACCGCTGAAAGATGTAATGAATCGTCCGTCGGTTCAATCGTTTGTTGCGAATGGAAACAAAGAGAGCATCCTGGTGCCAGCCAATTGGAATCTTTCGTTCTGCACGAAGCTCCAGGTATTTGTGAATGATTCCGCCGGGCACTTTGCTGATATCGAGCATTTCCGGTTCTTCTTGACCTTCCCGCTCAATTCGAAGTTTTTTCTCATGGACTTTAACATCTTTGATATCCAGAGCAAGGAGTTCCCCCGTTTTGATACCTACTTTTAAGAAGAGAAAGGTCATGAATTGATTTCTCACCTTTTGAAACTCATCTTCACTGTAGACTTCCATGGCATCCAGAATAGCTGTTTGAGTTGTCTTCTTAAGATAAGGTAGTGTGCGGGATTCTACGCTCCCGATTTCAATTCCATGTGTAATGTCTTCTTGAAGGAGCTTGGCTTCCATAAACAAATACTTGCTGAATGAACGGAGGGATGAAAGCTTTCTTCTTTGGCTTTTCTCTTTATTTTGAAATGTTTGCTGTACTTCTTTTCCGTTGAGTCGCTTGTAGACCTTCTCATGTTTCGAAAGATAGGAAAAGAGGAATTCTTCTATATCATCCCGCTTTAATTCTCTAAACGTTGATTCGTCAAATGGTTCTTTCTCTTCCCTCTGTCTTTCCTTTAGATAATCAGAGAATAAGCCGATGTCTTTCACATACTCCAATACGGTTTGAGGCTTCTTTGTCTTTTCCAGCCACTGAGCATATTCCTTAATCATATCCGGAAGTTGAGCAATCCTCGTTTGAGTCCGGTGTTTTACCGTCAATGCTTCCACTTTTTCCATTTCTTCCACCGCCTTTCTCTTATTATATCAAATAGTTTGTTTTTTCTGAAGTTATTTAGTAAAATATAGTTGACAACATAACCACATTGGATTATACTATAAGTAATAAGATGAGGAACATAACATCATTAGAAAACAACTTAGATATTTCATCCAGAAAACAACAAGAGTTCCTTTTCTTATAAACGAATTTAAAAAATACACAATCAAATATAAATGCTCAATCTTCGGAAGAGAGGGAGATAAAAACAAAGGAGTGATTCAACATGGAAACAATTTTAGTAGGTAGTGTTATTGTAATGGTCTTAGTAGGGGTGCTCGCAAATATTTGGCGATTCATTGTAAACATGATTACACCATTGATTATGATTGCGGCAGTGATTTTAGTATTGGGATACCTTTTTGGAGGGTCTGAAGTGATTATGAATCCGACAGAAGACGGTTGGGCGTCGGTTTTTGACATCTTAATCGGAGAAGGTTCTGGTAATCGAATTGCAGGAGCGATTGGCGACTTGTTCAAGGGCTGGTATGAGATTACAGTTGAATATTGGTTCTAATTTAGGGGGAGAGGTGATGAAAATCGTCTCTCTTTTTATTTTTGTAAAAATATTAAAAAATAGAGTATTTATTTATTGACTATAGTCAATTATAGGACTATACTAAGGTTATCAAGTTGTTCATCTACAAAGAACAGCTGAAATCATCTATCATATCAAGCACATCTGGTGAATTGATATGTCAGGGTTGTAATGGATAGAGGACATCTCCCCGATGGAACCCTCCAGGAAACTCCTGCCTAAACGTCTCGATTCTGAGACCCTCAAAGCCCATAATTTTCTTCGGGCACAAGAAGCGGCTGGTCCCCGCTTCTTTCAACAGCAAACAACAGATTGACAATATTACTTGACGGAAGGGGTTTTGTTCATCCTATGAAAAAAATCTTACATTTTTTGAAGAAGACAGCACCGTTTACTATCCCGGCAATCCTCTTCATCGGCATCATGTCGTATTCGAATGCCGAACCACCTAAAAAAGAATCGTACAGTACCTTTATGGAACAAGTTCAAAAAGACAAAGTGGAATCTGCTTATCTTGACCGGGGGCAAGGGATTGTCGCTTATGAAACCAAATCCGGTGATAAATTTGTGACAACACACCCTGAATACGATGACTTCAAGAAAGAACTTCTTGAAAATGATGTGAAGGTCACATCTGCTTCATCATCAGGTGGCATCTTATCTTCAATTCTACCAATCTTGCAACTTGCGTTAATCATTTTTGTTATCTACTACTTCTATATGAATATGAAGATGATGAAAGGGAATGTTGGGAATGCGAAGGCTGGAGAAGTCATTAAAAAGCCAAAAGTGAAGTTCTCTGACGTTGCAGGTTATGCAGAAGTTAAAGAAGAAGTTGAGAATGTGGTTTCGTTCTTGAAAGAACCAAAGCGTTATCTGGAACGTGGTGCACGCATGCCAAAAGGGATGATTCTTTATGGTGAGCCAGGAACAGGTAAAACATTGATTGCGAAAGCCATTGCAGGAGAGGCGGGTGTACCGTTCTACTCAGCTAGTGGTAGTGACTTCATCGAGAAATTCGTCGGTGTTGGAGCACAACGTATCCGTACTTTGTTTGAAGAAGCGAAAAAGAATGCTCCGTGTATCATCTTTATTGATGAAATTGATGCAATTGGTGGTCAACGTGGAAACGAAACAAACAGTGAAGCGACACAGACAATCAACGCCCTTCTTACTCAAATGGACGGGTTTGCCGAAGATACTGGAGTTTTGGTGATTGCAACAACGAACCGTTTGGAGATGCTTGACAAAGCGTTGATTCGTCCAGGACGTTTCGATATGCAGGTTAAAGTACCGATTCCTTACACAGCAGAGGAACGCCTTGAAATCATCAAGGTTCACACGAAGAACAAGTCGTTTGCGGACGATGTGGACTTCATGGCTCTTGCAAAACAATGGATTGGATTCAGTGGTGCGGATATTGAGAGTATCGTGAACAGTGCGGCAATCTTATCCGTTGACTCTGGAAAAGAGAAAATTGATATGGAATGTTTCACCGAAGCGTATGACCGCAAGATTTTGAAAGGGCACTTCAAGAAAGACTCACAGAAAGACCGTGATGAAGATGTTCTCAAGCTTGTGGCATATCACGAAGCCGGTCACGCTGTTATCGGGAAATTACTTGAGACTGGAATGGATGTAGACCGAGTGACGATTCTTGCTTCGACTACAGGTGCAGGAGGTATCACATTCTTCTCTCCTAAGAAGATGGGACTCCACACCATTGAAGAAATGGAAAACAATGTCAAGGTATCGTATGCCGGTCGAATTGCTGAACTTCTCTTGTTCGGAAATGAAAAGCTCGTTACGACTGGGGCAAGCGGTGATATTGAACAGGCAACGCAAACGATTCGCCAAATGATTTCAACTTACGGTATGACAAAGGAAATCGGGATGTTGAATCTTGAAATCCTTGGAGTCGATAAAGAGGTCATGGTTAAACATGCTTCTGAACTTTCAGCTCGTCTTTACAACGAGACAGAAGAACTCATGAAGGAACATTGGGACAAGGTAGTCCGAGTGGCAGAAGCCCTTCTTGAAAAAGAGACTATCATGGAAGATGAACTCGATGAGTTAATGAAAGACCCTGAGACAGTGGAAGAATCGATTCAAGCAGAAGTTCAAAAAGAAGAAGTTGCAGACATTGTAACAACGGAATTATTGAACACTGTTGAATCAGACGTTGCTTCAACAAAGAAAACCGTGACAGCAGAAGACACAGAAGAAACCTTCTGATGATTAAACACTTGAACACTTAGACACCTCATCAGAGGTGTCTTTTTTCATTGCGGAGCTTCTAATACCTTTACCATACTTATCGTACAATAAGAAAAAAATGGTAAATGGGGTGATGGTTTGGGTGCTAAACGAAAATTTTTCATATCTATGTTGGTGTTGATGGCAGGACACAGCATGATGATTGAACGTGTCGTAGCGGACGGCATCGAACTTCAAGGAGCAGGGAATCGGGATTTTTACGGTTCAAACTATTGGAAGACATCAAATCTGCGAGAGTGGGCAAACAGTGAGGCGGAGACGGTGATGTATACAAACTTACCGCCGTCGTCCACTTATGTAAATCCATCCTATGATAAAGAGAAGGGTTTCTTATCCTCTTTCCTGCCAGAGGAAAAAATGGGGATTGCGGTAACGGAACATCGTGTATATCTGTCTAGTGATGATGCCAAGCATGTGGGACACGGGGGTGCGAATCAAATTGATTCGAATGAATATAGAGGGGAATCCGTTCGGTTCAATCTTCCATCCGTTGATTATTACCATGACCGATTTTATCAACGAGTAAACGATAAGGTCTTTTTATTGAATTCATATCAGCTACAACAGTTTGTTGAAAAGCGAGATTTCCCATTAATCAAACATTTAACGCCAGAAGCCAAAAGTAAGCATAATCGCACAGATACAGCGATGTCGTGGTGGATGAACGCTCCCAGTTCAAACATTGGAAATGATTTAAATCAGTATGTATCTGTAAATAAAAATGACATGATTGCAACAAGTCAGCCGAAAAACGCTTTGGGGTTTGTGCCGGCGATAAACTTAAAACCATTAACGAGTGTAAACGGGAAACGAGCGATGGACTTAACGATTGGAGAAATTGTCACATATGGTTCTTACATGGGGAGAAAGATTGAATGGCGTGTCATCAACAAAAGCAGTGATGGTTACCCGCTATTATTAAGTGAAAAGGTTCTGGATATTAAAGCCTATGATGGGAGCGGAGATAAGTTCAGCCTCTCAGAATCGAATCACATTCATTTTCAAGACCACGATGTTCCAATGAAGAGCACCGATGTTTATGCCCCTTTTTCAAATCAAATCGATACGAAGGAACCTATCGTAAAGGTTTTAAATGATGACCAGCTCTTTTCGAGGAGCAATTCTTCGTTCACGCTAGATATTGAAGCAAAGGATGCGGAAAGTGGTCTTAACTATGTAGAATTGCCAAATGGAACGAGAGTAAACAGTGAACGATTTTCTTACACAGTGAGTCAAAATCAGGAGTATGTGTTCAAAGCAAAGGATAATGCTGGGAATCTAAAGGTCTTTACGGTACCAGTCTCCAACATTAATCCGGATTCAACCGTGCTTATCTCGTCTTCTTCTACTGGGTGGACGAATAAGGATGTTGTTGTCTCCATTTCTGCAAGCAATCAGGTTGGCTTTAAAAATAAGACGTATCAGTTTAATAGTCGGGACTACACTCCATATGTCTATCCCAACTTCACGTCTTATACGGGCAAAAGAATTCGAATGACGGGCAGTTACGAGCTCATTGATGCAAAGGCGGAGCTTGGAACCATTACAACCGGAACAGGATTTTATTATCGTTCTTCGATTAAGAGGGGAGATGATTATTTCCTAAACAACCGATGGTTACAGCCTGTCCGCTCTACTCTAGCAGAGCTAAATCAAAATGGAAAGACCACGATAGATACAACGTTTACGATTCCTGGTGATTACTTTGAAAACTTACAAGCGTGGAGTCAAATTGCGGTAAATAGCAACATTCGTGACTATACTGTCCGGTTTGAAGATTTGTCTTATGAACTTTTAGACAATGATGACTTCGGCATTGAAAAAATCATCTTGCCTGACGGGAAGGAAATCTATCAAGAGTCCTATCAAGATATTCTTACAAAGGACGGAGATTATCTATACCAAGTGTTAGATAACCGTGGAAAAGTCACACAGAAGACCATTAACGTGAAGATTGATAAAACTCCGCCATCCCTTTCCCATACCCTCAGACATGGAGGATGGATAGGAAATGAAGAATGGATTGAAATCAAGGGATTGGATTCATTAAGTGGTGTGAAAGAAATTTTACTTCCGAATGGACAAGTTCATAAAGGGACGGAATTTTCGTATCGAGTCACGCAAAACGGAACGTATACCTTTAGTGTTCTAGATAATGCTGGAAACCGTTTTTCAAAACAGGTTGTCATCTCCAATTTCGATGAGGTGAATCCATCGATTCAAGCCATTTTATCAGAGACAGGATGGACAAATGAACCATACCGATTAACCGTGAAAGCACAGGATAACGAATCGGGTGTCTCACACATCGAATTGCCAGACAGTCGTGTTATTCATCAATCAGATGCTGAATATACAGTATCTGAAAATGGAGATTACACATTTAGGGCTTTTGATAAGATTGGTAACATGTCAGATTATACCGTAAAGGTAACGAATTTTGATAAAAAGGTTCCTATCATTACCATGGAACACAATGGAAATCATGAGGATTCAACATTCGTTACTATTAAAGTCAAAGACAATTAATCAATACATTTAGGTGAGTAAAGCTATTGATACCCAGATTAAGTTTGGTACACTTTTGGTTATCAGTGTTCGAATACGTGATAACGGAATTATGTTTGCATAGCATATAGCAAAACATGAAACGAGGTGAGCAACGATGGAAACGGCTCTTCATAATAAGGCAATGGTTAAACTGGGGATGATGTTTTTTACGCATCACCAGGAACATCAAGAAACGATTTATCATACATTGCGTTGTGCCAAAATGATAAAAGGATTTGGGTCATATCTAGGATATGATGAACTAGATATTTCATTACTGGAAAAAGGTGCACTTCTTCATGATATCGGGAAATTTGAAGTATGTGGAGAAACACTCTATGCCAGTCGAAAATTAACCAATACAGAGTTCGCATTGATAAAAAAGCATCCTATTATGGGGCATATTGAGGGATTTGAACCGGAAGCCTTGGCTATGAAAGAACAACACCATGAATACCTTGATGGAAGTGGGTATCCATTAGGTTTGAAAGGAGCTGAAATTCATCCGTTCGCTCAGATGTTGACTATTGTAGATGTATACGATGCACTAAAGTATGCAAGGAGTTACAAAAAATCATGGAACAATGCAGAAATCTTTGAAGAGATGATGCGTTATCGTGGAACAAGATTTAACCCAATTTATTTGGATGCATTCTTTAAATACCTGTTTGAAGCTAGTTTCATCGAAGAACCCTTTGATTTTTCGTACAAAAAAGCAAATTAAAAGAGACCTATTCAGAGGTCTCTTTTTTGATATCAAATTCTTCTAAATCGGTAAAGGTGCTCATGACCCACGTGATTTCCTCATTGTCTTCCCCCGATTTGGATAAGGTTTCTAACATGCCAGCAAATGTTTCTGGCTCGCTCGTGACATACACTTTGTACCCACCCGTTCGACATGAAAGTTCTTGGTCGAACTGTTCAAATACCACAAGGGTCATTTTTTGCTTTTTGGATTCTCTTTTTAAGAGCCTCTCCCACTCTTTGACAGCGATTACATAATAGAATAGTTCGCACTCAATGAATGACTTTGGCAGAGGGGTATTCATCTCAATCGCATTCAATCTCTTCTTTCTAAATAGGTCAAGAGCCTCTCTCCATTTCGCTTCGAGCTCTAATGGCAACGTAAACATAGGAGGTTCCATGTCTGGCATTTCCTGAACATCTCCAACTTTTTTCCCGCAATAATAAAGGTTCCCGCTCAATAAGACCTCTCCATTATCCGTGCGAGAGGTTTTCAATCCCTTAATCTCAAAGTCTAGTATTTTTGCCAAATGATTTCCCCCTTCTTTCGTACCAGGTATTGGTACTTTTAGTATATTCGTTTTATTCTAGTTTGGTCAATAGTAAGATATAAATGTTGACTTTAGGCAAAGGAAAAAGGAGGGATTTCATGACAATAAGCTTATTAGGCATTCTATTCATTACAGCCATCTTTGGTGGAAGCATGTACTTCATGTTGAGTGGAATGAGAAAATGGAAAGAACGTGTGTTTTTAAGTATGGTATTTGGGCTATTATTTGTCACGCCAATCGGAGAAGCTGTAGAAAAATGGGGTGACATGAATAAATACCACTTTGAATATGAAACAAAACGAATTGCCATTGCAAAAGATGACGAGGAAAATTTCTCACGAATCATTACAGAGGATAAGGGAGTGCACCTCTACTTCTTTGAAGGTAAAGAAGAAGAATACATTTTTGTAAATAAATCAAATATCCGGGAGATAAAGAAAGTTGGTGAGAAGACGCCTTCTTATGTGGGCGTCTACAGTAGATACAACCCTGCTGAACACCCCTATCTTGTCCCATTCATTCGAAATGATGAGTATTATGTCTATTACCGTGAGGACAATGGTGATGAATAATTTCGGTGAAGATTGATTACGATAATGTGAAACTAAAAAACTGGTAAAGTATATGGTTACTTTCTAAAGGAGAGAATGAACATGAGTGAATTAGCAAAACTCGTCATTGCAAAAGGACTTGCAGAGCGTAAGACCAAATAAGATGAAAAAGACCTTGCAAAAGCAGGTCTTTTTTGTTACATAAATTGACAATAGATGATATTTAATGTATTATATAGGAAAAAGAAAATGGTGGTGCTGATATGATTGGTGGAAGCCCGGCGAAGTACATATTAGATTTTGGTGGAGAATGGATAGATATTCGACCTTACTTTTTCGTCGCTCTTAGTGCCGATGAAAGAAGTCGAGCGTATATTGAAGAGAAATATCGAAAAAAGAAATGGGAGTATTTCGCTCATTATCAAAAGAGCGATTTCCGAACGCATTCCTTGCTTCAATGTTATCCGGTTAAAATGGAGAAAGCTATCAAGATGGCTATCGGAATCTATGAAGAAGCGGAAGCGACTAACAATTATGATGTCCTTTTAGCGATTACAAAATTCGCTTATCGTGACCTGTACCGATTCGTTGAACAAAAGCAAATGTTCGATGAAGAAGAGTATCAACGATTTTTCACAAGAAGGACAAAGGGTGGAATGCTGAATACAAGAGGGTATGTCCACTCCATGTTCGTGGCAGTGTTTTTATGTTTTAATTTCAGAAAAAACTTTGGATTAGGACTGGAAACCGCATCGGTGATGATGGGTGTCATCCAGACGCCGAATACGCCAGAGCAACGACAAAAGATGTGGGAGCAGAATGAGAACAATATAAAAGAAAAAATATCCGTCCTAAAAGAAATGCATCATTTGAATACGTTCAAATCTGGAGAATCGGTTTGGGAAATGCATGCAAAAGAAATGGCGAAGGTTGAGGAAATGTTTAAAGAAGGAAAACAGGACGAGTCAAACTTCCCCGAGCAAGTGAATCAGAGGATGAGCACACTTATCTTCTTTGGGGATGTACTTGAATCGGCGGGGATAGACCCCATAGAAGTCCAGACCGTCAATCTGTCAGAAGAAGAGTTCCGCTCTATCCTGATTGAATATACACGTGTTGTGGATGAATACCCTGCGAGTCAACTTCAGTTTAATCAGACGTTTCCTGCAGTCTTCTATATCCGTCAGCTTGCCAAGATGTACAATGAAGCAAAGAAGGCGTTACTCGACACTTCTGAGGAAGAGAAATATGTTGTCGTCTTAGAAAAGCATAATGCCATTAAGAAAAAAGAGGATGAGCTAATACGGTTAGAAGAGAAACTCCATAAGAGAGAGGAAGCGTTGAAGAAGCGAGCAAAAGAAGCGGAACAGCAGGTTAAAGAACTGGAACGTCAGAACCGCTTGCTTGATAAAGAAGTGCGTGACCTAAAGCCGCTCCAAAAAGAAGTGGCGGGTGTTCGCTCAATGCTCTACCATGCCACGGAAAAACCTAAAACAAATGAGTTAACACTTGCAGAGAAGCGTGAGAAACTCGATACAGAACGAATCGTATTTTTCGGTGGACATCCGAACTGGATTCAAAAGACAAAGGATTTGTTCCCGGAGGCACGGTTCCTGGAAGTAGAAGACATTAATCGAAAGCTGTCTTTCATTAAAAATTACGATGTCGTCTGCATTAATACTGACCATTTTAATCACGGTTTTTATGAAAAGTTGATGAATGAACTGTCACGGCATGAGGTGAAGCTTGTCTATATCCAGGGAGCAACCAACGAAGAACGTGTCATCGGTATGCTATATAAAGGAATCTACGAATAGGGCAATCCGCTCTATTCGTTTTTTTGTCTTAATATAAATATTGACAATAGTCAAAATAAGAAGGATAATAATAGTAAGACACGTGTTCGGAGGTGATTCATATTAGCGTGATAAAAAGTCTTGTTGGATTGATTGCTGTTTTAGTGTCCTATGTTAAAGCGGAATTCCTTCAAAAACTTCCCCATACAACTATTGTAAAGTATATGCATATTATTTTCGGGTCGTTCTTTTTTGCAACTCTTGTCTTTCTTGCTTACTTTTTATTAACGGCAGAGCCAAACGGAGAATATATAGAAACAGAAAAAATCATCTCAAGTGATGTTCATACCGTTTACGTGGGAGACACTTTCCCTTTGTATAACTCAAAGAATGAGTCACCTATTCTGAGTCACGTTTACCTGGGCAGTCCAGAAACGAAAAATGGGGTTATTCAACTTGTTATCGGGAGGAAGGGGTCTCAAGACCCAACTCAAAACATGTATGTTACGGTGACCCCGCAAGAACCTATTCAGCCGCTAGAAAGAGTTCAGTTGAACAAGAGAGAGTACGCCTCCATCACCTTTTTAGAGAAGAAAGAGAATGCGGTAGTTGTGCGAATTGACACCATTTTAAAAGAGCTAAAATATGAACCGTATGATACTGAAAGTAATCGGGAAATCAAAGAGTTCGAACAGGATTTGAAGAGATTTGATACTAAATTGAAAAGCTTTTTCAATCAATAAAAGGAGTGTGATGAAACATGTCATCGAAAATTGAACTACTCATCTATGTTGTTTTTCTTGTAGCAACATGGCAGTACTTATTAAAAGCTGAAAAGAAATTATTGAGAAGCGGGTATACATCAAAAGATGGGTATAAAGTGACCCCTAAACAATTGAGCGAGCTTTTCCCTAGTTATAAAACGAAGATTAAAGAAAGTGTTTATGGGGGATTCGGTGGGGTGATGCCTGGATTACTCATTTTTCTATTTATCTTCATGTACATGGCTCTAGCTGGATTAGAAATACCGCTTTCCGTGTCATGGTTATCATCCTCATTAATTGCAATTGTGATGCTTATTACGATTGCCGTCATCAAAAAGGGAATGGAGGAGTTTGACCGGGAGACGGAAGAATTCTCAAAGAGTGTTCTCTTTGAAATTAAAAATCCAACTACGGGTGTTGTTCAGTATATTTCCAACCCTGAAAAGTACTTGGAAGTTGAAGAGAAGCTGATGCAAGCGGAAAAAAGACTAAAAGATGCAACGCATGCGTTTGAGCTTGCAGAAATTGAATACGGACAAGCGGTTGATAAGGGCAAGGAGAATCTTGAGTGGGAGCAATTAAGAATGGATAGAGCCACGAGCGGAATTCGAGAAAATTCAAATCAGGTTATCCTTCATAACAAACGCCTTCAACAACTTCTCTCCGATGACATTCCCGTTTTGACTGCTGACATCGTCAAACAAAAAGGACAAACCCTAAAAAGAACTGCTGTTCCGCATCACATTCAAGTGCTCCAACGGATTGCGAATGACACTAGCCTTCCAGAGAGTATGCGTGAGGATGCCCAAATTACGCTTGAAGCCCAATGGCAGGAAGAATCTAAAACTGAAGAACAAGCTCGTCTTCAAGATGCTCAGATTGAGCTTGATACGGCGAAGAAATTTATCTAAAAGGAGATGATGGTATGGTAGATATTTTATTGGCTACAAATGGGACATTTGAGGTAAGTTACCTTCTATATACGTTTGTAGGAGCCCTATTTGGAACGGTCGTATTTCTTATCAATTGGTATCGTGATAGAAAGAAAGAATATGTGACGGGAGACGGGTACGTACTTCGTCATCAGGACATGGAAGCATTTTCTTCCGTTTATAAAGATTATAGTCAATCGAAACTTTATAAAAATGCTCCCTTGTTGTTTCTAGCATTACTCGTGTTCGTAGGAATGGTATTCTATGTGCCTGGGATGGTTGCTTCTTACCTTTTTGGCACCTCTTTCTTAATTATCCCTCATTTTCTTCTAATTCTCGTCGCTCTTTCGTGTTCTTCGAAACTTTCTAAAGAAGAAGAAGAGCGTTTTAAACAGATTGCCAAAACCATCCCCCTTCATCCTACAGGCAATTTTGCAGAGTCAGGGCGATTCGTCACAGAACCTGAATTATTCTTACGTAAGACGAAAAAGTTAGATAACCTGGTAAAAGCTCTGGAAGATTCAGAGCGAGAGTATTTAGAGAAAATGGCGAAAAAACAGGCAAAACTTGACCAATCGAAAGAAGAAGGAGACGTTTCAAAGATTGTAAAGTTTGAAAAGAAACTGAAGAAGTTGTCGAAAGAGCGTCTTGCAAAAGAAAAAGAAGTGGAATCGTTAACAGAAGAAATCAAAGCGTTAATTACGAATGAAATCCCTGAAACAACCGCACACATTTTGAAACAGAATCCTTATGTAATTTTCGGAGACTCCCATTCACCTATTTCAAGCGTGATGGATAAAGCCGTAACACTGCAAGAATCTTCTCCAATGCCTTATGCCATCGATGTAATGGAAGGCATTGCAAAGGATGAAAGACTTCCTGAACGACTTCGAAGCGAAGCTAGACGGTCTGTCGAGGCGTATTTTCAAGAGGTGGAAAAGAAAAAAGAAGATGAGCTTGTGAACAATGCTGAGGTGAGTTTGCATGTTGCCAAACAGATGTTGAATTGAGTTTGTTGATATCTGGCTTTTATATTCAATCGTGTCACTGAATAGCATAAAGGTAACACACGAAGAAGGTATTCGGTGAATCAACTAGCAAAGGGAGCGATTACGCATGGAATTAATCAACTTGTACAGCCGCACACATATCACAGGAGTTACTGCTGAGGACTTTAAACAAAAGGTCACGTCATTCTCAGAGGAAATGGATTATGGAGAAAATCCGGTTGTAAAGGAAGAGGACGTCTTGATTATTGAAATGGATTACCGTGATGGTGGCAACTACCGACACAGCATTGCGATTGCACTTGATGCAGAAGGGCGTGTATGGGTAGATGAGCCAGAGTGGAATGAGGATGAGGAAGAAGAACGCATCATGTTCTGGGAACAAGTCTATACGCTATTTGGCGTTGTGACACCAGAAGACGTATATGCGTAAAACAAAGAAAAGACCCTTTAAGGGTCTTTTTTAGTTTGCGAGTTTCTCTACACGTTTTAGACATTCCAAGAAGTCTGTCTGTGCTGTTTTATTGTGTTTTGCACTATTGATTTTTGCTAAAAACTCATTCTTTGCATTCGACACAAATTCCAATCGTTTACACTGGTAATCGTCAATGGCTTTGACAAGGTTCTTGAATTGAGACCCTTCAAATACCGTCACACCGGTGAATAAATTCTCCATCTTCCATGTGCCATTCGCACTTCCTTTCTGTAAGGAAATACGATATTTGACGACTGGGAAAGAGAAGATGTTCGGCTGAACGATTTCCTCGTTTCGATTTCTCGTTTTATCGAATGGAAGAAGTTTAACATCTGCTCGTTCTTTCGCATTATGGATGGAATCCATGAATGCCTGTACTTCAGCTGAACGATAGACGTAGCTTGGTTTGTGGTTCAAGGAATATGCCAATTCTTTCTTGAGCTTGTTCGTATGGCTCATCGTATGTGTGAAAAGGCTCTCCATTTCTTCATATACTTGAATCAACTTTTTCGCTTTTCGACGCTCCTTACGCAAGGATTCGAGTTTTTTGGCAAACTTGGAAGACTCTGAAGCGTTCGTCTTGAGCAGGGTAATTGCCTGCTTCACATCTCGTAGCTCCATTTCAATCTGTCGCAAATCTTCCTTTGCAGAATCAATATCCTTTGTGAGTGCAGACATTTCTGCACCCAAACTTTCGGATAGTTTTAAAATATTCTCTAAGCGTGTCTCTGATGTCTTCATCATGATTCTCCTTTTAAAATAAAATGTCGATTTATGCTGTCCATTCTGCTTCCAAACGCTTCACGCCATCAATGAAGAAGAGTGATTTTCCTTTCGGCTTCTTTTTCACCATCTTGATGAAATGCAATAAACGTTTTTTCTCAGCAGGGTTCATGACAAACTCTTTATCCGAGTTATCAAGGATGTACTCCACGACTTCGACGATGTTTACCGTATTCAAGATATCTTCACTGTCTTCACGGATGTACCACTGGTTCCCAGCTGTTGAAACTTTGCAACGTGTTTTACTCACTGGTTGAACCTTTTCAACGTGTGTAATGTTCGTCGATTCTGCTTCATTTGGCTTAGTCGCCTCAGTCTCCACAGGATTTCCTTCCACCACGTTATCCGTTCCGACAACCTTTCCGGATGGCATCACATATTTTTTTGCCGTTCGCTTATCGACTTCTTTAAACTGATTGAAGAAATCATATCCTTCTTCTGTTCGGAATCGGTACATGTCCGATTCGTAATTGTTAAAGAACTTCTCGAAACGTGGGACGACACTTTCAACTGTTCCTCGCAAGAATTCTAATTCTTTCCCATGTGTATTGATGAAAGAGAAATAATCTTGCAGGTCGTTGCGTTCAAGTAATGTCTTACGATAAAGCGAGATGGTTTTCGCTGATTCGGACCCATTCAGAGAGAGAATCTCTGGCACGTGGTCAAGGTCAACTAACATGTCTTCAACGACATGATAGCGTTCACGATGTTCCATATCGACTTTTTGCAAAGCCTCCATTTCCTTTTTAAATTCCTTCATTAATTCATTCATGCGATGGAGATGTTCCATTCCTTTTACCATAATTCTTTCCTCCGTTAACTAAAAAACAAGAGCGACGGGACGACAAGGTGCAATAGCACACCATTTATTCAATATCGTTATTATACTAACCTGATTGCCCCTTTATAATTTCATCATCTCTCTATTATTTTGACAATAGTCTATCTTTATATTCACTAATGTGCTATGATACATATACAAATAACGAAACGAAAGAAGGGGTTCAATATGAGCAAAGATACATTTGGAGACCGAATGAAACGATATGAGAACGCATTTCGTCATTACTTGCCCGGGCGTATGCCGGTCATCATCCGTATTGACGGGTCGCATTTCCACACATACACAAAAGGGCTGGAGAAGCCATTTGATGAGAAATTAGCGAATGCATTCTGGGAGACATGTAAATACCTTCTAGAGAACATTTCAGGAGCAAAGCTCGCCTATCATCAGTCGGATGAAATCAGCATTCTCATTACAAACTATGATAAAGAGGGTACGCAGAGCTGGTTTGACAATAACTTGCAGAAGATTGTGTCCGTCAGTGCTTCTCTTGCGACAGCAAAATTCAACGAAGAGATGCGGAAAGTATACCCGAATAAAGAACTTGCTACGTTTGACGCCCGTGCTTATGTCGTGCCTAAGGAAGACGTAAACAACTATTTCCTCTGGCGTGAGCGAGATGCGATGAAGAACAGCGTGTCGATGATTGCTCAACATCATTTCTCTCATAAATCCCTTCAAGGGCTAAATGGGAAGCAAATGCGTGAAAAGTTGTCCGCTGAAAAGGGTGTAGACTACATGGCTCTTCCAACATGGAAACGGCAAGGCGTTGTAGTGAAGAAAGAAACGTATCCTGCCATCATTGAAAGTGACCATGTGGGAAAAATGGAAGCCACTCGTAGACGCTGGGCGGTTGACCATGATATTCCTGTGTTCAGTGAAGACTGGGACTACATCAATCAATTTGTCTATTTGGATGAAAAGCTGGAGGTGAAGGCATGACGTGGAACTATCGGATTGTCAAACAAGTGTATCCAAGCAACGAGGAGAGTTTTGACGTATCAGAAGTTTATTATGATGAAAATGGTGTTCCTCATTCATTTGCACCAGGCAAACAGGTGTTATCTGGAGATTCCCTAGAAGACTTGGAATGGGTAAACACAGAGATTCAGAAGGCTTTTCAAAAGCCAGTGTTGTATTTTGATGGGAAGCATTTGATTGAGCTCGAACCGTCTAAGGAATGATTAGAGTCGTATCATCTCATATAATAAGAAGATAAAAGGTGTGTTGGCACCTGATAATGAACCTGAAAGTCATCCCGAACTACGGGCGTCGGGTTGTTGTGCATGCAACGGAAAAATCATGCGTTTGACTCATAACCAATGAGGTTGGCAGGCAACAGAAAAACCAACTAAAAAAGACCTATCCGATTTTAGGACGGGTCTTTTTTCTGTTTATCAACCAGTTTCCCAGTCACGATTAAACGATGAGTTGCCGTATTTATCGGCGTGCAGGTCACCAGAGAAACGAGCGATTTTCCTGGTTTATCATCCAATACTTCCACTTGAGAAGGCAATACCGTTGTTTTTCCTACGACATTGTACGTGTAACGATAGTCCTTATTTTCCAAAACGATTTCGTCTCCGGATTTCAGTTCGTCGAGACGATTAAAATGCCTTCCATGAACACGGCTTCGATGTCCAGCTATCGCAAAATTCCCTTCGCCTAATCGTTGGTTCTCTTTGATTTGCGTCAGAGCTTTATCCAAATTCCCTTTCGTCGTGGTTTCAAGTACAACCTGTTTTAAATCAATAGCAGGGATAGTTAGAATGAGAGCATGATTCATTTCTTTTTTTATCTCAGGCGGCACATCTTTCTCATTTCCATTCTCAATTTTTGCCATGGCATCTTGAATCACTTCAATCTTTCTTTCTTGTTGTTCACGCTCGACTACTGGTAACAATAGCAAAACGCATCCAAGCAAGATAAAGGCAACACCTATCCACTTTTTCATCGTCATCACTTCCTTTACATTGTGTACATTTTCCGTATATTTTAATTATACACATTTGTTGACAATAGTCAAAATTTAATGGTATAGTATTGTTAGAAAATGTAAACGCAAACAAAAAGGAGAGGATTATTTTATGAGAAAACAGGTTAAAAAGACGCTCGTTGCCGGAAGTGCTTTAGGGATTGTTGCTAGTTCCATGTTTCAGCCTATGATTGGTCATGCTGAGGGAGAGCCAGTCGTTACCTCACCAGAACCAGAGACTGCTCCAGTAGAGGAAACGCCGACTGAACCAACTCCTGTCGAAGAGCCAACTGAGCCAAGTCCAGCAGAACCAGCAGAACCGGTGCCAACGGAGCCAGAGCCAGCACCAGAAACTCCTGTGGAACCACCAACTGAACCAGCTGAACCCGTAGAGGCAACACCGACTGAACCAACTGACCCGGCAGAGCCACCCGTTGAATCTGAACCTGCTCCAGAGGAAGGTGCGGAAACAGTGGAAGAAGGTACCGAAGCACAAGCAATTTATAATTCCTTTGATTCTTCTGCTCTCCCACTTGTAGAAAGTGAATTGGCTACAGCATTGAGTGTACCATCAGTCACAGCTGATGATTTCACCCCTGAAAACCTTGCACAAATTACATCATTAGATGTTTCAGGTCAGGGAATCGAGCACTTAAATGGATTTGAACATTTGGTGAATCTCACGACTTTAGATATTTCTGACAACCTCATTACAGACTTGTCGCCTATTCAAGCAAAAACAGCCAATGTGGATGCCTCTTTCAACTTATTGCTCGATGCAAGTCCCTACGATTACTCTTTCAATTTAACGAGTCTCAAAGGCAACTTCACGACAGACCCATTCAAGTATAATATGATTTTTGCGGCAATTGAGCCCTCTAATTTTTCAGATTTAGATAATACGCTCTCTTTCCCATCAAATAGCTCTGAAGTAAGTTTTTCCATTGAGAATCTATTTAGACAATTCCCTGAAACGGAGCTAACCCCTGAAGAGATGCAAGCACAACTGTCTAAATTGAATGTTCAAGTTGTTTTGGAAGCGGAAGCAAACTCTGCTTATGAATTGGTGGACAACGGTGCAAACAATTGGACATTGACTGACTTAGGAACTCAACCTGCTAAAATCATGTACGCTACTGTTCAATCTAAACTCGCTCCATTTAAAGTGAAAATTAAACCCAAAGAACTAAATAACTTGGAGCTTGAACATAAGGTGGTAGATGCCTGGTACAACGCTTATGGTTTAGCTCTTTATGTTAAAGACAATAATCAGGTATTTTACAATTCAGAATACTTTTACGACGAAAAAACAAAAGACATGTACGCAGTTGAAATTAAAGAAGCAAAGAATGGGGTTCGGCATGTAGATATGATGGAAGGGATTATTGCATTCACTGATGGAGATGGGAACCTGTTTTTAATTGATGATAGTTCAAACTCAACTCCCGGTACAGAGAATGTCGTTCTCTTCGCAAGAAATGTTAAAGATTTTACCTTTGGACAGAAACTGAATGCTGAGGGTTATTGGGATGAAATGATTGTTGTTCTTAAGGAAAATGGTGAACTCTTTGAATTGCCTTACACATCAAACATCAATGTGCATGAGGAGATGACCGTAGAAGAACAGTACAGCACCATTGCAAATAAAATTTCCGATATGCGTTTCACATCAGACTTTTTATATTGGAAAACGGTGGGACGATATGGGCAAATGTTCATGAAATTAACTGGTTCAGATGGTTATCTTTATAATATTTTTCCGGACGCCCATCGCTTGCACGGAGATGTAGAAACAGAAAGAGCTGTTAAAACACCTTATCTGGCATCTGACGTTAAAGCGGTGTTTAATGATGTAAATGACATTTTCAATAATACTGACATTGTTGTTTTACAGGATGGAACAGTTCATGCTATTCATCATAATGCTCATAATAATAACCTTAGCTATCAAGAATTGGCAGTAAAAAATGTAGTGGATTATCAAAATCACGTAATGCTTCTCGAAAATGGGGAGGTTTATAAACTTGAATACGACCACTACGAGGATATCCCGACGTACTCAACAAGAAGTTTAGGAGTTGTCAATGCGAAGCAAATTTCGGTCGGATATGGTGCTTATTCTGACGAAATTTTTTATATCAATAACAACGATGAACTTTACTATAAAGATAATTCTTTTGATGAAGCGTCTCCTGGAGAACTGATTGGTACAGATGTATCTTCGATAAGAACAATTAACGGAAGGGCTGTCGCTTTCTACAGTAAAAGTGGAATGATGTCATATATCAACAAGACGCCATGGGCACCATCCGGCGGTTTTTACAATGTTGCCTACCTTGCGAACCCAATTGCCGCCAATACCATTATTGCGGTTCCAGAGCCACCAGCTCCTACACCAACTCCCGACCCTGACCCAGTTGTAACTCCTCCAACAGAACCTCCTGTTGTGACACCACCAGTGACACCCCCTACAGACCCAGAACCTCCTGTTGTAACACCACCTCAGCCCCCGGTGGTGGAACCTGACCCAGAGCCGGAAACACCTGTGGTGCCAACACCAGAAGAACCTGTTGAACCTCCAGTTGTGACACCAGAACCAGATGTTCCGCCAACTCCAACTATTCCAGAAGAGCCAGTCATCCCGACTCCTCAACCGGAAGAACCAGTAGACGAAACGCCTATTGATGAGACTCCAGAAGAACCAGTCGTAGAGGTTCCAACAGAGCCAATTTTGGATGATGAAACGGATACAGATGTTATCACAAATCCAGTAATTGAAAAGCCATCTACTGAAACTTCAAAAGAGGAACCTTCCATTGAAGTGACCTATGAAAAACCAATCTTGAAAGAGCAGAAGCCTGTAGTAGCGGATGATGATTCAGAATCGAATACTGCGGAAGAGGTTGATTCGTTGCCACAAACAGGTGACCCAATCAACCCTGTTTCAACAGGTGTGGGAATCCTTTCGATTTTGGCAGGAATGATGTTCTTTATGAAGAGAAAGAAATCGAAATAAATAAAAAGACCCTTTATATGAGGGTCTTTTGCTACTATTCCATGACGCATATAACATCCGAGCTTCTATCAAGAATGTTATAAGCTTCACTACAGCAAGTAAGATAAATTGATAAGGCATCCCAGTTGCACTAGTGTGCATCCATTCAAGGAGGAACAAAAAATGAATCAATTAGCAGAGGTAAAAGATAGTGTGTATAAGGACTTCAAAGAAGAACTTCGGACGAAAGGATATTTTCATTGCTCAAACAAGTCACTTTCAGAGCGACTCTATCAGGAAATGAAACCAGAATTCCCGACACTATATCTGCAAATTGGGAAGGACTTTCAGAAGCTTACAGTGGTTCAGAAAAACAATGAGAACGTTGCGTTTTTAGAAGAAAAGAAAAAAGAATTGCTCGAACAAGTGAAAGAGATTGATGAGATACTGAATGTCTTTCATCTCGAATCATGATGGGTAACGGAATAAAGTGAGAATCCCAATTTTAGGGTTCTTTTTTATTTCAAAATAGAATTTTCAGAATATCATTTGACTATCATATAGAAAGCTCAAAGGGCTAAATGATTGGAAAAGGACGTGGTCAAATGAAGAAAGTAACAAAAAAAGCAGGACTAGCAGGGATGGCGGTATTAATGGGAGCAAGCGTTGTTATCGGTGGAGGTGCTCTTCAGGAGCCAGTTGTGCAAACAGCCGAAGCCGCTACAGTGAAACTTGGAAAATATAAAGTAAAAAGTGGATTGGCATCTTCAGTTCGATTAACTGTGAATGGAAATCCCTTTAATGCGAAAGTGGTTAAAACTGGTCAAATTGTTAACCTTATTGGGTACAAATCCGGCATGTATACGGTAACCTTTGCTGGAAAAAAATATGTAATGAAAGAAGAATACATGAAGAACTTAATTAAATTATAATGTTAACAAAAAGCCTGAATTCAGGCTTTTTTATTTTGACAAAAGTCAATATAATGAATTACAATTTATTCTAGAAAAGAAAGAGGGTGAGAGGATGAAATGGGTGATTCAAGAATTTTTAAATCACAATGAAAGTGTCGAGCGGATGAGAAAAGCGGTCATTCGTAGAGACCAGGAAAGTCTGTTGGTCAGGCTCAATAGAGATGACTCCCTAACGGTATTGGATGCAGAGTCACGCTTGCCGCTGGATGACTCCGATATTATCCTAGATGATTTTTTCTCAGATGGTCACATCACCTGGTACGGTTCCAAGCGATTTGATAAGGTGTTGCAACGTCTGCAGGTGAAACCCGGCTCCTTCACAAATGAGAACTTTGATATGACAGTAATTCGGGAGGAGATGGGCGAAGAACTATTGAACTCAGATTTCTTGATAGGCGAACTTCATGAGCTTGAACCAGAATGGGATGCATTCTTCATTCGTCCAACCGGGAACACGAAGCTCTTTGGCGGAATGGTTGTTACAAAGGAAGAGTTCCATGAGTGGCAAGAGCGGGAGCGTCACCAGGAGAGTTCATATCAAGGACAGTTCTTGATGATATCTGAGCTAAAAGAGATTGAAGCAGAATACCGGTTCTTTGTTGTGGATGGTCGGGTCATCACGGGTTCAAGCTATAAAGTGGACGGACAGTTGAACACGAATGTCATTCCATCTGATGCCGTCGTGTCGTATGCACAACGGATGGTCGAGCGATTTGCTTTGGCAGATGCTTTTGTCATTGACGTGGCAGAGACGAAGCAGGGGTTAAGGGTTGTCGAGTATAACAACCTGAACACAGCGGGGCTTTATCGGTGCGACGAGATGACGATTGTGACTGCTCTGAATGATTGCATTTGTCGCTAAAAGAAATCAGCAAACAAAGTGTGATTCTAACGGATTGCACTTTTTCTTTATGTGCAAAATAAAAATACTCTATTGTCTATATTTCAAATTGCGATTCTAAGCGATTTAGAATGCGTTTTACGGGTGGTAGGTCACCTAATTGCGTCTGAGAGCATTTCGTTTTAAACCTTCTAATGTATCAATTGTAGTAATTTTGTTACATGAGAAGGGCTTATCAAAGACGGATTAAAATACCTCTAGAACCTTGATAGAACAAGGTTTTCTGGCTTTTTAGGTACAATCCTTGATACAGTCTTAATGTAACGTTTTGAATGTATTTGTTTCATAAAAATAATAAAAAAACAGGCGAAAAAGTGTCAAAAGGAGAGGGTATGATGAGTTTTTGGGGATTAGAATTGGAAACATCGAAAGAAATGGTAGAAAAAGTAAGTGAGTTCTTAAAAAATAAGAGTGAAGATGAAATTAATTTAAGTGGGACTGGAGTCAGCCCTTACGCATTGAAAGAATTTTTATCTGAAAAAGGATATCAGGAAAAAGACTTTGAAACAAATGGGTGGGATTGGAGTTTTACCATCTCAATGGAAAATGGTCAGGAAGACGAAATCTTGATTACCGGTACCGGCTATACATTTGAGCTGAAGCTCGTCCGAACAGAATTGTAGGAAGGGATGTGGGGGTATGCCAACTTGGGCGATTATTTTACTTGTCTTCATGGGACTCCTGTCCACTGAAGCAATATTTAAAGGATTTTACAATATGAAAATTCAGAAATTCATGATGGAGAGAGATGTGAGCCTCAAAAAGATTGAGGAAGACAGCCATCGACAAGAGTCCATTCATAATGGTCTTCAAGAAGCAGACAACATGTTTCAAGAATTAAAGAAAGAAAAAGACATTCATTTAGGTGATTCTTTTGTTTTCAGCCTTTATGTTACGGCATCTATGTCAAAAAAGAAAGAAGGCATCTATTATGATGTTTATATAGAAGAAAAGAAAGTATCCAGCCGTCTCGTAAAACCGAATGAATCATAACAAGACCCTGATTGGAGGGTCTTTTTGTATGCTATTGCGATGAATAGAGAGCAAATCTTTCCAGTAACATAAGCAGAATTCAAAACCAGGAGCATTTGATGCCCGTTAATTTAGAGGAGGAACTTTCATGGAACGAAAAAATGGTGAAATGGCAGTAGGAGACACGGTTTACTTCTGGCATAATGACATGTTGGACGAAGGAGAAATCGTTATCTTTGGTGGAGCTAATCAGGTTATTGTTCAATATGGCGGTGAATGGTTACTATTCGATGTATCGGATGTAAATCTTGGTAAAGATGTTGATGAAAAAGCATGGAAGCATTATAACTATGGTTGATTCTGCTTGTTAATGATGAGTGTTTTTAATGGAAAATTGCGAAGAACATGATAAAATAAAGTTGTCAGTTTTCGTATTGCATGATTTCGTGAGCGGAAACTCACGTTGCAATGAATTGACAGCGTTATTACTGGAAAGAAACAAGATGTTTCGGAGAAGGTGTGGTCTTGCATACGGACACGCCTTCTTTTTTTGTAGTTCAATAGAGAGTTTGATGGGTGTATTTCAAGTCGTTTGTATGGTATACTATAGTTACATCAGATAATAGACTAGATAATCAATAGAAAGCACTCATTCAATGAAAAACAATGATTGGCGTGTTAGGGAAGAGCAACCCTAATGACATTGTTCCTAGTTGATTTGAGTGTTTTTATCTGGAAAAGTATGTCGAACTTTGATATAATTACGATACGGTAATATTTATCTCGCAGTGGTACGCCAAACAGAGATAGACTCATAGAAGATACTCGATTGACGAAACGAACGACGACCAATCTGTGATAGTTCAACCCCTATCCTAACGCCATTTGTTCTGTTGTTTCGAGTATTTTTTTATACGCAAATATAGAAAAAGAGTGAAGACGGTCTTCCAAAAACGGAGACTGTCTTTTTTTGTTTACCATAATATTTTTATGGTAAGTAAAGGTGCAAGCCCTCTTATGAAGAAGCTTCATGTTGAATAGAATAGAGCGTACACAAACAAAAGGTATTCTCATTTAGAGAATAACATTTGATTTTATTTCAAAGGAGACTGCACATGAACACAACACAACAAATCGTTCAGTTGGAACAGGTATCGGAAGACGAAGAAATCCAGGTGATTTTTAATTTGCCAGACGGGGAAATCGGATATGGTTTGGTTTCCTTGTCAGAGGATGAAAAAACTCCTTATCGGGTGAGTCAGTATCAAGGACGATTTAACCCTGAAGATTTTGAAAGCTTCGAAGCATTGGATAGCGTCTTATCTAAAAGTGAATTGTATACTCATGATGTCAAGACACGTCTTGATGCCATCAATCATACGCTTGATTTTTGGCTAGTTGATGCAGTTAAAGAAGTACAGGTTTTACAGGTGAATAGTGATAAAGAGGCTATTGAACAGATGTTGGCAAGTAAAGCTGATTATCTCTTCTACACACTTTCATAAGAACGAGGTGTCCAAGTGGGCACCTTATTCTCTACTAAACAATGAAAAGGGGAAATGAATCATGATTCATGGTTATGCGTTAATTTCAATCAATCACGAAGGCAAAGGGAAGTTTTATGACTTAAACGAGGGGCAAAAGGCGTTGAACTACTTAGACTTTCATTATGAATGGTCTGAGGTGTTGGGTGGTAGCAATGATGAAGAAATCGCAGAAATGTTGACACCGGAGAATCAAAAGGATGTTTTACTGATGGTGTTCTTCAGCTATCATAGCGAAAAAGGAATGGAAGTGGATGATTTTGAGGACTGGCTTGAGATTGAGTCATTCCAGGTCTTGCAAGAAAATCATGAGAAAGGTTATCTCCAAAACCTGCAGATGATTGCTGGTCTTTATGACAGCAAGGATGGTCATGAAATGGATGATGAGCATCAGAAATGGATGGAATCCGAAAAAGAACGCTTAAATGAGTTCATCGGTGAATACGAGGAATTCTATGATAAAGAATTCGTAAAAACACCTGAACCTGAAAAAATTGAACTTCCAAACCTATGGGAGTGAAGGGGATATAAATCATGATTATTGTAGGCATTGGAGATAGTGAAATTGTTGTTCTTGATAGAGTGAGACAGCTATTAATAGATGATATCGACCAGCATGAAACGACGGTCGAAACGTTTCAGCCGGCTTATTCTGAATACGATGGACTGCCGGGATTGCGTACAGAGCAGACGGTTTCCATTTCAGAGATGAGCATACGTCTCTCGACAAAGACAAAGCCGTTCTTGATTGGGCGACGGGCTGAACTCTCAAGCAAGTTAGGAATGAAACGAGTTCGAGTCTAATACAGTTAAAAAGGTAAAACTATCAAACAATTTATTTCAAAGGGGATGACAGTATGTCAGAAAATGTGAAAGTAACACGGGAACAATTAGCGGAAGTCATTGGAGGTTTAGCTGATGCATTTCGCCGGGAAGCAGAAATGGAGCATGCAGAAACATGTGCGAAATACATCGAGGAGCACGGAGAGACACTGTTGAATCCGGAGCACTTCCATTTATTTGTCACATATGATTCAGAACAAATGCAAGAAGTGCTAATTTCAAATCTGCTTCGTACTGAACAGCTTGCGAAAGAGGTCGGCTACACAAAAGAGCAGATGTATGCGTTAGAGTCGCTCTACCTCAACTATAAAACGATTGAGGCACAGCTCAAAACACTTATTCTTAAATATGAAGGACATGGTTGCTCAACTGATAAGACTCGTCATATTCTCCGGATGTATCGACAGTCGATTATCACAGGAAAATACCCAACGTTTGAAGACCATAAAGGGTATTGGACGCCTGAAATGGGAACCAGTGAGGCATGGCTTGATTTTACAAAGTCAGTTCCTTCTTTCCTCTCCGGATATGTCGATGATTATTTTGAGAAACGTGCTATTTTGGTCGCTCAGCTTGAAAAAGAAGTAAGTGACATGAAGGAAAAGCAACATGAAGCTATGACAAACAGCCCTTACTATTTAGGTAATGAGCAAAAAACGAATCAGTTCGATAAAGTTGAACAGGTTTACGCATTTGCGAACGAAAAAGAATTGCTCACAATTCATCAAAAAGAGAATGGTGAATGGGGCTACATTTTACTTGTTGATGGCAAACGCTATGGATACAAAGAGAAAGACGAAGGATTATTCCCGCAATGGGTATTGAATCTCTTTGAATCATTACGATAACTTTATCTAGTAAACAACATTGGAGAGTCCTGAATCAGGGCTCTCTTTTTGCATACAATGAATCAAGTACAGCAATAAGGTGTGTTTATCACAATTTATTTTAAGGAGATGGGATGATGGAAAAAGGGTTGAATGTAACACCAGAAACAATGGAAGAGGTTATTGAAGCAATCGGACAAGCATTTCGCCGGGAAGCAGAAGAAGAGCATGCGGAGTCATGTGCGAAATACATTGAGAAGTATGGAAAACAGCTTCTTGACCCGGAGGCTTTTCATGCGTTAGTCAGCTTTGATTCAGAAGAAATGCAAGAGCTGTTAATTTTGAACCTCCTAAACGGAGAGCAAATCGTGAAAGGTCTACAATACACGGATGAACAGCTATATCAGCTAGAGTTTCTCTATAAGTACTATCACTATATGGAGAACCACTTGGACAAGCTATTTGAAAGATATGAGGGAGTTCCTTTTTCTACGGATAAGACGAGATATGTCCTACGTCTTTATAAGAATGAAATCATCACAGGAGAACAACAGTTATTCAGTGAAGAAAAGGAATTCTGGGTTCCAAAAGCGGGAAGTGCTGAAGCGTGGTTATCCTTCACGAAGTCCTTGCCAGGATTGTATGTTGGCGATGCCGATGACTATTTGAAGAGTCGAGAAGTTCTTATCAAGGAGCTTGAGGAGACGTTGCAAGAAAAGAAAGAAACGCAACATAGGTTTTTGACATCTTCGCCTTACTGTCAGAAACAAGATGAACAAAAGAAGAAACGAGAAGTCGTAACGGTCTATTCGTTCAAACACGGTGAAGAAATTCTGGATATCATTCAGAAAGAGAATGGGGAAGTACGATATACCCTAACGGTTGATGGAAAACGGTATAGTCGTAAGGAACAAAAAGAAGGGTTATTCCCTGATTGGGTAACCACCATCTTAAATGAGTTGCCGTAATAACATTATGTAAACAATCATTCAAGAGTCCTAATCCAGGGCTCTTTTTCTATACAAAAAAAGAAGAGATTTCTCTCTTCTTTCTTCATAAACAGTTTAAGATGGCTTCCTGCATTTTCTCACTCTCTGTCAATCTTTTATCCGTTGTAATTATCCAGAGGTAATGCTTTTGGGGTACACTATCTGAGCCACTTCCTTTTTCGGCATACAAATTGAATCCAATCGCATCGCCTACTGCATCCACGACTCGCAACATGTTTTTCTCATACCATTCGGATAAGGTATCAGAGTATTCACGAGATGTTTTATTGGTCACGTAAAAAGATTCTAGTGCATCAGCAAACTCCCCTCTAAACATCCCTTGAATGGGAATCAACATCTTTTGAAGTTCACCATTAATATAGGAAATGCGTCGAATGGTTTTCTTGTTCTTCCCATTTTCCTTCACATAAAGGTCATAGACGTATTTATCAGAAATTCGGCTTACTTCAATGCCGACACTGATTCCTTTCGATGTGATTTCTACAATCTCTTCTTTCTTATATGGAGCAAGAAATGACGTCCACACTTGATTGAAGAACGATTGGCTAATTGACCAGTGAATGGTTTCATCAACCAATCCTTTTTTGCGTCGATGTTCAAGTGTCAATAAAGAGATTTCCTGCCTCATGTCACTTTCAAATCTACGAATGTGTCTGCGAAACTCTGTCTCGATATTTGAACGTTGAAATTGATTCCATTCAGCATGAAGGATGAATTCGACTCCATGTTTATACGGTTCAGCATGAATCGAAAAGACAATCGAATTGTCAAATCGCTGAATCTTGTGTTCCATCTTCGGGAGGATATGCTCGATGATTTTCTTCTGCAATACCTTTCCAGCAAAAGGATAGAAAATAGAAACCCGCTCCAATACGTGATTCAGGTGTGGTTCCATCTCTTTAAAACCTCTTGTTACTTTTGAAAGGTTCACCATGAGTTCATTTTTCGTATCGGAGTTCATTAGGATATTTACCTTCTCTGTTTTAAAAGCCACGAATTGTTTCGAACTTTTTACTCCGACAAATTCATATCCTTCCCGGTAGTTTTTCCCGGGTTTCCCTTCTGGCACCACACGCAAGTAAAATTCAATGTCCTCATTATAGAAGGACGCCAATTCAATCGAATGACTCGTAAGACTCCATCCAGGTGGAGTTTTTAAATCTTTTACCTGTTTCCCATAAAATGATGGGTGTAATGTTTCTTCTGTGCGAAATTTGAATGGATAATTCATCAAAATCGTCTCCTTTGAAATAAAATGTATGAAATCATACTCAATTTTTACAGTATATCTTATCTTATGCAGATGCGTTATAATATTCATCGATAGCTATGGCAAAATTGGACAACCAATGGCATATTAGGGATTGAAAAACAAGAGACCAAAACCTATAATACATTTAGGTACATAACGTAGATAATTTGACATAAACTAGGAAAAATAAATGGTAAAATATCCTTACATTATTGAGTGCGAAAAGAGAGGGCTTATTATGAGTGAAATTGGAACATATAGCATTGAGGTGGATACGTATAGGCGATTGGTGACGATTAAAGTTCGAGGTACATTTGATGAAGCAAAAGCATCAGAATTTCACGCTGACTACTTAAAGACCGTTTATCCACTTGAAACGAATACATATCTTCTTATCCTGGATTCACAAGGGATGGATGTCATCGACCGGGATATGCTCCCGAAATTGCAAGTATCGTTTGCCCTCTATCGAAAATCCAATTTTAAAGAAATCTGCTTTATTATCTTGAATGAACAAATCAGACAACAGGTGTTAAAATTGATTCGTTTCTCTGGGATTGCTGATATCTCAGAGGTTACCTATATCTTGCCTGAAGAGCTTGAGAGAAAAATCGAACGCCATGTGGTCAATCGTCCGTAAAGAAGGGAGTCAACTCCCTTCTTTTTTCTATACTCATTTTTTTGAGTATGGAAAGAAAAAACATCGTTGTGATAAGCTAGTCAAAGTGAAGAAAGACCTGCACTAATGGCAAAATCACACCTTAATATAGAGGAGACTAAAATCAATGTATCATCATATAAAGATTAGAAATATCGAAGTGTATCACCCTCAAAACACGGTAGACAATGCGTTTTACATCGACCATTTCAAGAAGCAAGGGAAAGACGTGGAAGATTTCTTGCAACACATGGGGAAGAAAAAACGATACATCATTAAAGAGGGAGAAGAGACCGGTCTGACCATGGCAATCAAAGCCGTAAGGAAATCATTTGAGAACACGGAACTTACGATGAAAGACATCGATATGATTCTGTTTTCGACTCAAGCCCCTGAATACTCTATTCCAACGAATGCGATGATGATTCATGAGGAATTCAAAGGGAAGAGCAATACTCGTGTGATGGACTTGAATGCAAGTTGTGCCGGGATGACGGTAGCGATTGAACAAGCATCGATGTATATGAGGGCAAATCCTCATATGAAACGTGCCCTGGTTATTGGTTCGGAACAACTGTCGATGTTGTCAAATCCAGAAGAGGAAATCTCTTATGCGACACTTGCCGATGCCGCTTGTGCGGTCATCTTAGAGAAGACTACTGAGAACACGGGATTCATTGACGCAGAATACCACACGTATTCAGCCAACACCGATAAAATCCTGTATCCAATCGAAGGAACAAGTGGGGTACTTCAAGGGAAAGGCGATGGAAAATTCCTGCGATTCCTTCCATTTGACACATCATTCGGAGCACCCATTACAGACCGAATGATTGAAGACCTGTTATCACGTAACCATTTGAAAATTTCCGACATCAATGCGTTCTGCTTTTCACAATTAGCGTACAGTGATTCCACACGCCTGCAGGAACGCTTCCAAATTGATATGAATAAAATCCTCTACATCGGTGACCAATACGGGTATACTGGTACGACAAGCCCGTTTATCGCCTTATACGAAGGTGTAAAAAGTGGGAAAGTACAAAGGGGAGACCTGGTGCTATTCTGGACGGTTGGAGCGGGACATCAATTTATCGCTATGTTATTCAGATACTAAAAAAGAAGCCATTAGGCTTCTTTTTATTTTGTCCAATATGGACGATATTCGGTTGAAATAGGGAGGGCGAACGGGAAGACCACTCCTTCCATGTCTTTCTCCTCGTCAAATTCTTTGAAGCTCATTGGTTCGAAAAGAACATCTTTTGCTGTCCAATAAGGTACAGCTTTTGGAGTGGATTCCCCAGTAAAGGCGAGCGTTCCCGGATATAGACTCTTCAACTCATTCAATAATAGTATAGAGTATCCTTTTTTCTGATGGATTGGCTCCACTTTAATCATGTCGATAAACAGCTCATTGTCTCCATCATCATGAAATTCAACGAATCCTACCAACTCATCTTCCACAACAAGTCCTAACCAGTCATGAGAATCATCCATTTTGTCTGTGCGGTATCGTTCTCGCTCATCGATTCCTATAAATCTAGTGTTTTTCATATGACACACTCCCTATACTGAGAATTCTTTTACATTTTCATCTGTAATGCAAATTTCTTTTCCATGTTGATTCTCCTTTAAAAATAAAGTGCTGATACACAACTGTATTGTCTTGATTCCTTATGCTATGCAAATCAAATGAATTCATGAGGGAGACTGTTTTTTCAGAAAGAAAAAGAGAAGCTTTTTGCTTCTCCTTTTTTGTACAGATTATAGTTCAACATCTATAACGTGTGCTTTATCTTCAAACATAATGAATTCAGAAAGGTAGATTTCATAATGTGAACCGGCACACCCAAACCCAACGACAGCGTCTCGGTCAATTTCTTCTAATTCGTACTCACAATCTTCTTCTTCACCAATTTCTTCTTGAAGAGTCTTAATTGCCTCAGCCTTCGTTCTTGCATAGACATAATCAGTTTCATTTACTAAAAAACATCTCCATCTTGAAATATCTTCATCATATAAAACCATATCTCCAGCCAATCGTTCTCCTGAAAGATTAAGATATCCCTCATGAAGAGATACTCTAGCAAACTCACCAATCTCACTATTGTAGATATCGACTGCACCAGACACGTTTGCGTGACCAGAAATAGTGCCATTTGCTCCGTTAAGCTTCAGGTTTGTCAACACAACTTGGTCAGAAATAGAAAAGTTCTCTAAGATGCTATCCACTACCACATGATTTAAATCTGCTTTGTCACGAATTACAACTTTTTCTAAAGGGATGACATTCAACCCCATTCGGCATTTAAACAACTTGGCGTCATTCAGAATCTTTGTGTGTGACAAATAAAGAACCGATTCTGTTACATGAATATTTCCCTCAATAACAATGTTGGAACCACCGATAATCGATGCTTGAATGTGTACATCTCCACCAATTTGAAGTGGATGATAAAAACTCGAACCATTTAACCGGACAGCGAGCAACGTTGCACGCCCAGAGACGATTGCGTTCCCGTGGATGTGCGTATTGTACACCGTTGAAGAACCGCCAACCCAAGCACTTCCCTTAATCTCAGACTCTCCAAACACCATGGCATTCCCCGAAATACAAGCGTCGTCTTGTACAATCGTCTTTCCTCCTACGCATGATTCATTTGCAATCCAAGCATTCCCTTCATGGGAAAGAATGTTCTCATGTTCAACCCAACCACCCAATGTACCTTTTTTCACGCTATGAAGAAGATTGTCCTTCAACGCCCGGATTCGATATAAGGTATACTCTTTACCTTTAAACGTAAGAGTCTTCGATTGGTCTTTTAATATTTCATACTTTTTCTGCTCACTCATGATGGTTCGCTCCTTTAAAATAAAGTGTTGATACACAACAGTATTGTCTTGATAGCATATGGTATGCGAGGGGAATGGGGGATATAAAAAAGACCCCAAATTACGGGGTCTTTCCAAAAATATAAACGTCTTCACCAGTCAAATTCTTCCCGAAGAAAGAGTGATTGTATTTGGGGCTCTTATTCACTCCACCATCCAGAACAGCAAACTCATCTATGGTTGTTTTAAGTCCAACTCGGGCATATCCCTTTATAACTGCCATGCCTTTAATGGTGATTTCAAAACCTGAAACTTTTGCGTGGTCAAGAACTTGAGCATTTTCTCCAATCCACACGTCACGAGTCGAATGAACAGAAGCGTTTCGAACAATAGCATTCCCACAAATGGTTAACTTCTTGTCATACCGTTGCCCTGAACCAATGGTCGATTCAATCACCTTGGCGTTATCATCAATACGAGAATCTGCCAGACGGATTTTCGAATCTTTGATATACACGTTGCCAGAAATGAGAACATCTGTGGCAACAATATGTGAATTTTCGATGAAGGCTTTCTTGTTGATTCTAGTGTTTCCACCAATCTTGCTGTCTCGAACGATAGCCTCTCCTGAAATTTCCACATCTGTTTTAATAGTAGAGTTAAAAATCAAGGTGGAGCCACCAATCAAGGCTCGTCCACTAATGACCGATGTCCCCGTGATTTGAGCATTCCCCGTAATGAACGCCGCTTTCTCGGCTCGACTAGAGTCTCCGAGTATGGCATCGCCACACACGGTTGCCCCTAGGCTTACCCAACCATTTTCATTCATTGGGAGATTCTCTTCCTTTTCTATAAGTCCACCTAAATCTCCCGCTTTGACGTTGTGTGTCGGCATATCGACCAACGCACGTATTTGAGTCAAATGATAAGCTGTGCCATAGTTATTAGTCACGACTTTCATATTGGTCAATTCATAACGCTTGTTCATGTTGATTAGCCCCTTTTTATCGTAATAAATGATAATTTTCCATTGTGATTTTCATGTCCGTATCTAGCGTAATGTTATCTAACTCATTGCCCCAGCCATCTAATGTTATAGTGGTAAATCCACCGATGTTGCAGTTATCATATAAAGCAACACCTTTTTCAATACGTGAAAATCCATATAGACGAATATCTTTTCCTTCAATCGTTGAATTTGAAATGCTCGCATCGTCTTTAATTTCAATACGAAGTCCGGATATAGTGACGTCATGAACTTCTGAATTTCCTGTGATATATAGGTCTTTTACAGGATTACCTGATGTTATGGTCAGATTTTCTACCTTTCCTTGACCTGATATCGCAGAACGTTCCAATCCAAGAAGCTCTGAACACTGAACTGAGGCATTCTCATCAATGATTACTTCTGTGGCAATTCTAGAATCTTTCACAATGGCGTTTCCTTTAATTGTTGCACGACCGAGTATCGAAGAATTCTCTACTCGTGCGGAATCATCAATTAATGCTTGTTCATAAATTCTGGAGGTTAAAACCCGTGCGTCACCATCTACAATTGCATATCCAGAAACACTACTATTATTCCCGACATACGCACTTCCTGTGATAACGGCATCTCCGCTTACGGTAGAACCATCTTCAATCATAGCATCGTTTTTGACCCAACAATCACCTTGATGGGAAAGGCAAGATTCCGACTCCACCCATCCGCCTTTATGACCTCTCACGACACTTAAGTCCGGGATGTCAACAAGAGCAACGATTCGGAAAAAGGTTCGTCCAAAGTAATATTTCGTTTCCTCTGTCAATTCAAACTTCTTCATATTAAAGCACTCCTTAAAATAAAATGTGTCATGTACACGTATACATTTCATTACACAACTGCATTGATTCGATGTGTCTTATCCTATGCAATAGAGGGGAGAGTCATATCTTCATAGTGAGAGCATAAAAAAGAACCACTCACACAGAGCGGTTCATGATTCTAACAAGTTCTCTTCGAATCTCTTCTTCTGTATCAACACGGTAGATGCCATCCACCAGGTCATAGCGAAGGTAATTCTTTTCCCATTTCTTTCTCAAACGTTTTTTCTTCGGCATTTTACGTCGAGGAGCCTTTCCCTCAAATTGAATCTCTGCAATTTCCCACCGGTCGAAACTAAAGAATCCTTTAACAATGGAAGCACCACGTCCATTTGGAAATCGGTAGATACGCTGATTTTCCATTCCTTTCGCCTTTTCAGCAAATGATTCCATCATTGGAGAATCTTTTAAAACAGCCGACATCAGTTCAAATTCTTTTTCAACCTTGCTTTTTCTGTTCGATATTAAGTATTGTGTGTACATGCTCGCACCCCTATTTTCTACAATATCTTTATTCTACGTGGAAAGAACAGCACTGACAACCATAGAAACAAATGGTCAGCTGTTTCCTGATTCATGTATAATGGGGTTATGTATCAAAACATATCATTTGTTTCATAAGGGGGCAGACATGAGACAAGTTGCAGAGCACGTCAAACTAACAGAAGAAGAGCTGGGAAAACTTATTGAACGATTTGGCAAGCCTGGCGTAAAACAAAAAATTAAAATGTTGAACGAGAAGCGAAAGAAAGGAACACTCCCGCTCCGTGAGGGAAGTGACTATCAATCTCTCATGAAAGTCGGGAATCAGCAAAAGGTACAACCAATACGGTCAAAAGAAGGACTCGAAGATATTCGCTCTTACTTTGAAAGCCGCTCTAAACGTGATTATTTCCTTTTTGTTATGGGCATTAATGTAGGTGTCCGGATTGGGGATTTGTTAAAACTGCAGGTTCGTCATGTACGCAATAAGGAGTACCTTGCCATTCGGGAGGAAAAGACAGGGAAGACCAAGCGTTTTCGATTAAATATCATGCTCCGGAACATTATTGAAGACTATACATACGGGATGACTGAATCTGACTATTTATTCCCATCGAAAAAGACGAAGGAGCCGATTAGCCGTGTTCAAGCTTACCGCATCATGAAAGAAGCAGGAGAAGTACTGGGAATGGAGAATGTTGGAACGCATTCCCTACGAAAGAGTTTCGGCTACCATTTCTATCAAAAGAACAAAGACATTGCCATGCTCCAGGATATCTTCAACCATTCATCGGAGCGGGTCACAAAGATTTATATTGGCATCGCACAAGATGAGATTGATGACGCCATGGACGATTTCTTTATTTGAAGACATGATGAGAGACCCGATTCGGGTCTCTTTTGTTTGGTACTCATACTTTACAAAATAACCGGAAAAGTGTTAAGTATACTTTGCAAAATTACTGGAAAAAGTGAAAGTATAGGTGGCGAAAATGGAGGGAAAAGTGAAATCATGTGTTGCATAGATTCCGATGAAAATGAATCTACGATTAACAGAATAAATGAAAATAATGAATAGGTGTAATCTATACGTGAAATCAACAATACCTCAATACCCATTATTGACAATAGTCAAAATATGAAGTAAAATTAGAGTATATAAAAGGATGCGAAAGGGGCGATGAGATGAGCAATTGGTATACGGCTCACTGCGAAAAATGTGATGTCACGGAATATAGATGTTTAACGGGGGAGATAAGCGAATCTGATAGAATCTGTGAATACCACGACACATTCATGACGGTTCAGACATTTGAGGAATTGACAGACATTGAGATGATGATTGAAATTACAGGTTGTCACCTGGAGGACATTAATGCTCATTCAATGACCGAATTACCTGGCGAGCTATGGCATTCGATTAAGGATACGGTTTCATATCTGCCACAGCAAGAACAAGTGTTGATTGTTCGGTCGATGATGAAGCCCTTTTTCGCTATGTGATAGCACTTTATGACATTATAAAAAATTTAAAAAGAAAAAGGAGTGGATAGTATGAGTGATTTCCTTAAATTTTACGACCGGATTTGTAAGCCTGATTGGAATTTGACTATCTATCATTCAAGCATTGTTGATTGGAGCATCACCATTGGCTATAAGAACACATCTGAAAATTACGGAGACCAAATCATTAACATTCAAAGCTGTGACATGGAATTAGCCTTTGCACAAGCTCAAGTTGCATTGAAACAATGGTTGTCCGTTAATGAAGGTGGATACTAATCGAAATGGCATTAGATGAATTGATGAATCTATTAAATAAAACAGTATCACTTAGGAGGTTATCACGATGAGTTATCGAATCACCAAAACAGAAACCCATATTAGTATTCTGGGAGATTATCAAGAATTTACAGAAGCAGATTTAAAAGAATTGTGGGAAAAACACAAAGTTTTATACCTAGAAGGTGGCATCATGGCTGTCTGGGTTGAAGAGCGAGAGGGCTACAGCCCTTTAATTCATTTAATGGGAGAGGATGACGGTCATATCTTTTGGCGAAAAGAAGAGGATACTTGCTTTGATGCTTATTGGTTGGATAACTATTTAGAGACATTGAAAGTAGTTAAAGATAAAATTTCGAATAATATCTAAAATCAGATTAAAATGGACATCAAAAAATAGAAAAGAGGTGGCGTGTATGAAAAAGACAAAATTGATTTTCGAATGTGAGTGTGGGAACAACGTCGTGGCGGAAGAACGCAATAAGTCTAATTCCATTCGATTCCCGGACGGTACCACTTTCGGAGGAGATGACAGTGGCTCTGTATATCTGGATTGCGGAGAGTGTGGGGAAAGCGTTGAAGTAGCTGGCTTTTAAAAATGAATCGGAGGTGGATGGCATGGCTAAAGTGATTGTTGAGATGGATTTTGATTTTGATGGGTTTGACACGTTGAATGACGAAGAGAAATCAAACGCAATTGAAGTCGTTCTATTGAGTGGAGCGGAGTCCACATGCAGTGAAATTAATGTTACTTCAATTACTGTAAAAGACCATTCATGAGGGATTGCTCGGGTAGTTTAAACGGTACAGAAACCAAAAACGAGAAACGAAAGGGTGTATGCAAAATGGAAAAACACTACGAAGATAAAATCCAAAAGCTTACCAACGAATTAGAAGAAACGAAAAAAATATTGGAAATTTACAAGAAAAACAAATCGGATATTTTTATTGGAGCCAAAATCATTGATTTGGATAGCGGTTTGAAAATGGAAGTTGTCAATTTAAAAAATGGAAGTAATGACTTTGAAGCAAAACGAGTTGACGGATTGGGTTATGGACGAGGGTATCATTACATTGTACCAAACTGGAAGTTAGACCAGTGAAATTATGATTTACTCGGTGTGAAACTTAACTTTTATCTGATGTGTGGGAGAAAGTTAGGAAACTATTCGAAATGAACATCCTATATGAGACGGCTATGTAATGACGAACTTTGTCATTGCATAGCATATAAGGTTATTTACTAAAGGTGCATATATACATGCCCATTAAAAGGAGATGGAACGAAAGATGAAAGAAGTTAAATTCTTCGTATCGGTTACAGGTGAAGACCCTGTAGTCGTATCAGTGAAAGACGATATCAATCGACCAAATAATTTGAGTGTAAGTGAGACTCTTGAGGAATGGATTCATGACAACTATGGATTCAAGGAGTATGAGTATTGGTTAATTGATGACTGTGAAACACACTGTATCTAATTGGATACGAATTCAGCACTTTCAAAGGAGATGTAAACCATGAAAGCCATTCAATCCTTACGCTTTCTCCGGTCAGAATTTTTCAACCGGATTTCAAAAAATCGGATTCACCGCATTCTTGTCTGCACACTCGTCATCGGTTCCGTTTGGATGATGGCAGAGGCGATTAGTGGGAGTGTGTCAGTAAACTTATGGCATGATGCGTTATGTCTTGCTCTAGGGATTTTCGCAGAGCGATTAATTCCATGGGGGAAACAAGACGTTACTACGGTTTAAGATTTGGCAGTGACTATCACATTTTATTTAACAGGAGGAGTATCACATGATAATTAAAACAAATGCAGGTATCGAATATTTTAATGAATATCTTGAACTCAAGCAGGAGATTCCGAATCTGGTTCTTCGAAAAGAGAACCCACAATGGTTTTATTTGGATGAGCAGAATCAAAAAGAATTGGAAGCGAGACTCGAAGAAAAAGTTCGTCGTATGCGAGTTATCATTGAGTACTTGAAGTACCATGACGGCGTAACGGCAGAACAGCTTCTCTTGCTCACAATGGGAGTAGAAGTGGAAAAAAGATAAGACAAGTCAAAGGGTTGCTTTACACAGCAATCCTTTTTTTCTAACACAATGGCTTTAATCAACTAATGAAAAGGAATGGTGAACAAGATGAAAATTCGGGAAATTATTGAGCAAGTAGAAAAATCTGAGCAAACTGAGAGTTGGGTAGATGTAAATGAAGTGGCTGAAGAGTTGGGTCTAGGATATGGGGATTACGGTTCTCCTGAACGACTGTCCAGCTATTACTTCGGGAGCTGGACATCTACAGATGAGACAGTAGGTTATAAAGTCTACTACCTTGACCAGAAACCTGTAGCGATATCCACACAGACAGGAAGAAAGTCTGATGAAATTTTCTATTGGTTGAGCCAAGCGGTGGTTAAAGAAGTTCGTTCCTACATCATTTCACTTATTAAAGAAAACGAAGATTCATTTCGGATTAAAATTGCGAACCTGGAGGAAGAAATCGGGAATGGCTTCAAGATTCATTACTATGGAGACATCAATCGTTTTAAAAATGTATCATTAAACGAAACGCCGGTGGAAGTAATGAAGCCCGTTCCGGAGCCTTACGGTTTAGGAAACCGAGTAATCGTCCAATTACCAGATGGAACAGAAATGGAAGTCGAGATGAACGAACTTACTTTTGGTTACTTCCTCAAAGAGGAGACGAACACCCATGATTAAGAAAGAACATCAGGGCAATGAAGGCAAAATTATGAGCTACGGATTCAATCTTCCGAGTCATACGTTCCTTGTCTCGATTTCCGAGACAAAATGGCATGATGGAGAGAAAAAGAAACGAACACCTATCTGGTGGTCAAAAGTCCGTGAGGGTGTTTATGCACTCTTTGTTTGGAAGGTCGCCTTCATCATTCGAAAGAAGGGAGGAATGTAAATGGAATCAATTTGCTGTGTATGCGATGAAGTAGCAAAAAGTTCGTATTGCTTCTTTCATCATGTAGATGAGAACACCCTTCATATCTATTCTGGACACAAACGTTGTCTAAATTCCGTACCTCGACTCATTGAAGAGGGGAAAGAAATGGCATTTGAAACAATTGATAAAAGCACGTTACTGAGCGGGACTGATTAATTTCAGTCTCTTTTTTATTTTGACAATAGTCTATTTTTAGTTTAGACTAGAGGTAAGGATTAACATTATGAAATGAGGCGATACCATGAATCGACAAACCTATGCCCAGTGGGGACAAGAAGCATTGGACATTATCCAACGAGGAACCTATACCGCTCCAAGCGGAAAAGAGGTCAATATTAAAGAAGCGGTTGAGTCTTCCGTGATTTCAAGCAAGCTCTACACACCTAAGGAAGTCACACGCATTGATGAGCAGATGACACCTGTGCGAGAGCAAAAGGAAACTGTGTTTGAAGTGACAGGGGAAACAACATTGGAGGCGTCAAAGCGACTTATTAACGAAGGTCACAAGGTCGTTTGTTTGAACTTTGCGTCAGCCAAACATCCCGGAGGTGGATTCTTGTCTGGTGCACGTGCCCAGGAAGAAACGCTTGCCCGTTCTTCAGGCTTGTATCCAACGATTGCTCAGATGAAAGAAATGTACGATTTTAACCGTAAAAAATGGGGATTCTACTCCGACTATATGGTCTATTCACCGGACGTTCCTGTCTTTCGTGAGGACGGTGGTGCCTTTGAAGAGACACCTTATCTTGTTTCCATGATTACCTCACCGGCGGTCAATGCATCTGTCGTGATGAAAGGGAACCCTTCACAGCGGAATGTCATCTCGCAAAAGATGCGTGCCCGTATCCGTAAGGTATTGGCAGTTGCCCGTGCGAACCAGTATGACGTCATTGTTTTAGGTGCGTTTGGTTGTGGGGTATTCGGAAACTCTTCGACAGAAGTGGCTCGACTCTTCCAGGAAGCACTTGAGGATGAACGATACAAGGGGCACTTTAAGAAGGTCGTCTTTGCTATTTATGAGCCTGGAAAACCGAAAAACAAACCGGCATTCGACCAGTTATTCGGTAACGTCAATCCATAACAAGGAAGGGAGATGGGAATCATGTTGAAAATTAATGAAGAGCATGGTAAATGGGAGAGATGCTATTCTTGTTACGCTGATGAGAACCTAGTGCGGATAAGCGTCGGGCTTGACGATAGCAACGCTTCAGGACAGTCCATTTTGGTGCTCTGCCCGACGTGTCTTGCTAAGTTGAATGAGAACTCAAAGCCTTTTCTCCCGGAAGCATAGAATACATGACGACAAAGCCACCTGAATATAGAGCATAAATGCCCACGAAAGCAAATAACATAAGGAAACTTAATAAACAGGCATTTAACAATCAAACTTGAAAGGGTGGAAGAAATGAGTATGGAAATCTATGAAATTCCAGGCACAGTTCAAGAAATGTTTGAGGAAGTCGAACAAAATGACGGAGAGATGTCGTATCGAATCGTGAACTATGGAGAGGGAATGAGTATGGACAACAATGAGTCTATGCAACACTTTCTCGAATCTGTTGATGTTCCAGATGATTTGATTGAAGAAGACCTCGGAACTCAAGTTACGTTAAAACATCCAGATTTCAAAGCTCGATTAGTGATTGATGCTTCTGGACTTGGCGACTTTTTCTCCCATGGATTTGACTGCTCTTGGCATGAGGATGATATTCCAACTATTCGTTCATAAGTTCATGAGACCAATTAGAAAGACTCCATTCAGAGTCTTTTTTTATTTCAACCGGTTCCCATGCATACCATGAATAAAAGCAATAAAGGTGTGTTATTCACAATGTGTTTAGGTAGATAAAATTATTAAAGGAGTGTTGATGATGAGTTACACGGAAATCTATGCCATTCACAAGAATGGAGACGTTCGTCTGTATGAGGAGAACAAGAATTCATGGAGATGGTCACCTCAGATATGGGGAGAGCTAGAAGAGCGGCACTTGCCGGTACTTCGTCCACGTTTCGTTCCCAATTACATTAAAGATGAGCAGGTGGAAGAGTATCTAGGATACAAACCAAAACGACACGGTCCTGACGACTTAAAAGAAGTCTGGAATCTCTTCAGCACGGACAAAGTCAACAGTGTAGAACGTTGGGTGCTAGGGAGCACTTATGACAATGTCATTGTCATGAAGGAGGATTTTGAAGACTTGATTAAAGCCTATCGGAGCTTCTATCAGGAAGAAAACGGGACAAGTCTTTTAGAGCTTGCAGACATCTATGAAAAGATGCAAAAAGATGACGACATTATCGGAGTTGCCTGGAGCATTAGTCTGATTGGAAATCCGTGGTTGGACATTGAATGGGTCGATGAATCCCATCCTGAATTTGATGAATATAACGTCTACGACGAAGAGGACGGTTTAGCTCAGATTGATGTCCCGTACAATATTTTCGAATCAGAGAAAAAGCATTGGGTGTTGACAAAACAATTAGCTGAGACAGGGAAAGAAGAGTAAAAATAAGAAAATGACCCGTCACAACTAAACAGGAGGCGTTATCTATGTATACACGTTACGAGTTGTATTTCGAAGGGGAACCACAAAATATTGGAATGATGATGGGATTGGATGATATGGAGATGAACGAAGATGAATCAGAAGAATTGCTGGAACGTTTCAACAAAGAGCTTCCATTGATTCCACAGATTCGAAATTTCGGCAACAGTATTACCCATTTTCCCGCCTGTTATTTCACTCGGAAAGGATTAGAGACCTTCAAACAGGAGATTGATGCGTTGATTGAAGCTATTCACGATAAGAACAATGGATGGTCAGTCAATGTGGTTGAGTTAGAAACGGTATTGGATTCAGATATTTATTATCAAGATGACTATCAAGGGGTCATCAAGACGAAATACCATAATTCAGATGAAATTGCTGTTTAAGGAGCCTACAGGCTTCTTTTTTTTACAAGAAATTTTGCAAAATAAAAAAAACACCCATTACGTAATGAGTGTTTTATCAGTTTCATTATTCAGATACTGGAGTTACATCCAATACAATCAGTTCAGATTCGAATACAGTTTTTTCTTTAGGATGTAGATGTTCTCCAAAGACTTCCATTAGTCTCCACATCGGCTTTGTATAATAGCCATCTTTATCTAGTTCCAAGTCGAATTCATCAAATTTAACACCATTTTTATAGCACCATAATTTGTGTTTTTCATATCTCGCCTTTAAAACTGTAACACCATAATCCGTCAATTTTACTTTCACCAATGAATTTAAATCCATTTTCATTTTCATTTCCATATTCAACATCCCCTTTGAAATAATATTTTGGACATACATCCTGTCCAATTCTCAATTTATTTCACTATACTCAAATCATGGAAAACGATTACTAAACGAATGCTTTAGCACAGGAAGCCATGATAAACCGGGCTCAGGGTTTCTTTTTATATTTTTAATAAATTCGAATAAGATAACGATGTATTAAACAAAGGTGTGATTTCACAATTTATTTTCAAAGGAGATAATCAACATGGCAAAACTACTCACAACTGCAGAACAAATGCGTAAGGCTACACGACCGGAGAAACGATACTATGTATCATGGTATGAGCGTGGCTACACGGAAAGAAACCACAATGACCGATGGGAGGTTCCTGGTAAGACACACATCAAAGAAGTTACAGCTTCTGAATATCAACGTAGCAATTCGAAGCATAGTGTCGATACAGTTCAGGTGCAGGTCAGCTTCGACGAGTTTACAGCATTTTGGAAAACAAGCTATGAAAAGCGAGTGTTGGAATTCTCTCAAAATCAGAATTTGAACACATTGAAATCCGCTATGTTTGCTGTACAGCAGTACGGATACATCATTGATGTGAAAGTTGAAAAATTACGTTTTGCTCACTCACAGGCGAAAGAGATGTTGACAGAAATGTTACAAAATGAGCGTGAAGGCATCAATAACCTCATTAAATATCTAGAAAACCAAAAGGAAAAATTGCTCAAAGAAGCCGAAGAAGAAAAACGGTTGAAAGAGGAACGAAAGAAAGAGCGTGCGATTAAAAAAGCGGAGCGGGAAGCGAAAAAGGCTGAAAAAGAACGCTTGGCGAAAATTGCTCAGATGGAAAAAGAATTAGAAGAATTGAAAAATCAATAATGGAAGGAGCCCCCGGGCTTCTTTTTTTTGCATCGTAACAATCATGATGTTAAGGTGAAAAACTTTTTGTTACGGTCGGTCGTGAAATGTATATAGCGAAAATAATCGCCCAATCTAAAAAACAAAAAGAGAGCTCTTAGGCTCTCTTTTCATTTACCATTGGACGGTCATTGTAGAGTCCACGCACCATCTTCCGTGGTTTCGCTTCATCATCTGTGAACGCTGTGCGACCGTGGGCAATCTTGTCATTCGCAAAGAGGATACCCTGGTTCGATTTCAATTTTAGAATTGTCGAGAACCCGTTCCCACGTGGAATGAGTCCACACATAAATCCGAACGCTTCTCTGAGGTACGGAACACGTTCAAATCCATACTCCCAATCGGCACTTGTATCGACCGTGAAGCGGGAGATGATGTCGCCGTTCTCTAAGATTTTAAATGCAGGCTCCACGACCTCCACATCGTCTCCCAAAATGGAACGTCTCCGCAAAGATTCCGGGTGAAGGAGTGCTTCTGCCCATAACGGGTTAAAGTCCTGCAAGAGCTGGAACGCTTTCACTGAATCAAAGAGAATTGTATCTCCATCTTCTTTTGCCTCCTGGACACAATAGAGAATGGTTGCCGGTACCGCTCCAATCGGTTCAAATGTCGCATCAGAGTGGAGTCCTTGAGCATTGCTGTTGTCAAAGACGACATGGTTGCTCTTTTTTGCATTGGTAATCGTGTTCAGGCTGTTTCCCCGGAACATGTCTCCAAATTTTTTCCGGTTATATCCCGTGACATACGTTCCACCCAGATTCAATTCTTCTGCGACCTCTAGGATAAGCTCGTCCGGCGAGCGTTCTTGTTTATTCTCGAAGATGACAAATCCATATTCATTGAACCGTCTCACCATCTCTTGTTTGACATCCTCTGTCATGTTATCCACCAATACGGCTTGTGCCGCTTCCGGCGTATCCATCTTACTGATTACCTTTCTTTCCTCGACCAAAATAAATGATTTCATGGTCATTCCCCCTTTGTCATGTGTTCAAGCAGTTTCGCTCGTTGAGATTTCCTTGAAAATCTATCCCTCTATGATAGTTGTCTGAATATTGAATTATTCTTTCGAAAAAGTATTTTGAAATGACAGTGGGAAGGTCTGACGAAATAAAAAATCTGAGATAAGCGTGAGGATAGTCATAACGTTTTTTATAAAAAAAGAGAGCTCATGAGCTCTCCATTAACTGCCACATCCACCACCGCATCCTCCGCCACAAGAAGAGCCTCCGGAACTACAAGATGAGCTTCCACCGCTGTCGCTATCTGACGAATGGGAATGAACACTTGAGCATCCGGAAGATGTTGTTGAGTTCGCAGTTGAATTTGCATAGCCTAAATTCGATTGATATTCGCTATCCGTTCCGCTCGCTGACCAAAAGATAAAAGCAGGTGTCACAAATAGTGCGGCATCGGTGGATTGACTCCGACGAATCTTTCGAAGGCGTTGCATTTTAGCTCTTGTCTCAATGAAAGAAGGCTCATTTGATTTATATTCAGACTCCCGAATCTGTTCTTTAATGAGCTCCATTAATTCTTTCGCCACTTCCTGAGAAGATTCAGAGTTGAGGTTGAACAGTTTCCACATGCTTCGGTGATTCATTTCTTTCAATGAATCAATGTAGTCTTGTGTTGGTTTCTCTGTAAATCGATGTCCCCATACTTTCTCACTATGTTTTTTCGTTTCTTCAAATAAAAGTGTATACATCAAATCAAAATGGAATCGGATATTTGGAGAATCTTCACCCGAAAGGTTCGGTTCATGATGAATCATTTCCCCTGCGAAGGATTGGCAGAAGGATTCATAAGAACGGGTGAACATGAGCATTTGATGCCAGACTTCATCCACATCTTTTGAAAACATCGGAACCTGCTTCATCACTTTCGTCATCATTAAAAAACGTTTCTGTTCATGAATTAACCTGATAACTTCCCGATAATCCGGTGTTACTTCTGTCATCATGCGATTGAAAATATTTACCTCATAGGACAGTGGCAAAGATTCTTCCAGTTCTTTTGCAATGATTTTTGCAAAGGGTTTCGTATCTCTTACCAGGTCAACATCCTCCATTTCACGCAGTCGAAGATAATCAGATTCAGTTGCTTGAACCACTGTTTTTTCTTTGATATAAGGGATTTTACTATCCCCACGAAGGAAACGTACCATTCCTTTGATGAGTCGGAAGAGAGTGTATAACATACAGACGATAACGAAAATTTCTAACAAAAACATACTATCACTCCTTTTCGGGTTGCTTTCTACTTCCATTTTAACTCGATTATTTGACAATAGTCAATATTAATCTTAGAATATAAGTATAGAACGAAAAAAGGAGCGTGACACACATGTCGAACACCAGATTGACTCAAGCACTGAAATACGGAAAAGAAAAACATGAAGGACAAACACGGAAAACCGATGGTACACCCATGTTCAATCACCCGATTCGAGTAGCTGGTATCTTAAAGGATGCAGGGTTTGATGAGGAAGTCGTTATGGCAGGGTATCTCCACGACACAGTAGAAGATACAGACGCAACACTTGAAGAGATTGAAAAGTTATTCGGGAAGCGGGTAGCAGAAATTGTTGCCGGGAACACCGAAAATAAAGACGATTCATGGGAAGAGCGAAAGCAACATACGATTGACTGGATTGCGGAGGCACCGATTGAAGTACGTGCCCTGATTGTAGCAGACAAACTCGACAATCTTCGTTCAATGGTAAAAGCCTATCAACAGGAAGGGGAGACCTTATTCACTCACTTTAAGCGAGGGAAAGAAGAACAGCTCTGGTACTTTAAAGGAGTAGCGAATAAGATGCGAAACCCTGCAGATAATCTCTTCAACAAGAACCACTGTGATTTCCCGCTCTATTTTGACACGTATGAGTCACTCGTTACTAATTTTGAAGCACTTATTCAAGGAGAATCAAATGAAGGAAAGTGAACTTTATGAACCGGTCAAGCAATTCCTACTCGATAAAGGCTGTTCGGAAGTCTATGGGGAAGTCGGGATATATGATGTGTTGGGCATTCAGGGAGCCGTAAATATTATTGTGGAAATGAAGACGACCTTGAACTTCAAAGTCATTGACCAGGCACTCAGAGCCATGCATTCCGCACAATATGTATACATTGCGGTTCCGTACCGAAAAGGCGGATTACCTCGTTCTGTTGATATGATTTTGCGTCAAAACAAGATTGGACTTCTCTATGTACGAGAGGGTGTTGTAACTGTGGAAGTTCCGGCACGGTTTAATCATTTGGCGACAAAGAAAAAGGGACATTTATCGCTACGGAAAATCATTCGACCGTTTCAGCATGAACTCGTTGGGGGCGTAAAGTCAGGAGAATCAAAAACCGATTACAGCAACACCATTGATATCATCCGCTCCTATCTTCGCTACAGCCGTCGTGGACGGTGGACAACCATTGAGGACATCCTGGAGAACTGCGAGACGCATTATGCAACACCACGACCTTCTGTAATGGCAACACTACGGGAGAAATGGAACGAAGACTGGGTGGAATCTCGTAAAGTTGGTCGGAAGGTCGAATTCCGTTATAAAGGAGATGATAAGCATGCGTAAATTAGTGAGTGAAGATAAAGAAAAGTTTCCGGACGACTTGCTTGTGAAAGCTTTTTTGGAGCTAGAACGGGAAGAGTCCTATGAAAATCTATTGATTGTGAGGGAACGGTTTTTAGGTGCAGACCCTCAGATGTTGCCGGAAGATGAATTCAGGATTACACAACGTTTTGTAGAAAAGGCATTAGCCAAGAGATTTGCTGACAACTATACAAAGACCCCCTAACCAGGAGGGTCTTTGTAAATCTCTGGAGTTATGCAGGTTTCCGAAAAGCATAAGATAAGAGATAAACAGAAACTGTAGTGATTCAATCACCATTTATTTCAAAGGAGCGGGTACAAATGGTACTTCATAGGGAAGAAGTCAAAGCGATTTGCAACAAAGGTGTAAAATGGGCAGAAAGAAAAGCACGATGGAGCAGGGGAGAACAGAAAGAATCCTATCTGAAGCTAGGAGAGAGATTCCGGGAAAACCTAGACTACTTCAAAACGATTGAAGCCCGTTTTGGTGACTTTGAATATATTGAGGACGCTTTGCACACGTATAAACTCAAAACACCGTTTTCGTTTAAACAAAAAAACATGGAGGCACTTCATGACCTTTTGGGTGACATTGAGAGACAAGGAGATATGACACTTTGTTATCTCAATGAGGTAGAAGAAATGATTAAACAGGAACAAGCATGAAGAGACCCTTAAAGGGTCTTTTTATTTATATATAAATTTAATATCAAATATAGAGCTAAATTTAATACCATTCTTGTATCTGTCATGGTATAATAGATATACAACGTAAGCGAAAGGATGATTGTAATGCAATTCCCGAAATTAAAAGACGTGATGATTAGTTTAAGTGAATTTAAAAAAGAACTTTCAAGCCTGATTGAAAAACAGGTGACAAAAATTGTTGTGAAGAACAATGAGCCTGTTGCGGTGTTGATGTCGTATGACGATTACGAGAACTTACTCGACGGTCGAAAATCACCAGGAGAAGTATTCAGCTTAACAAATGGTGTCAAGGTGAAAGTCTTAGTCGAGGAAGAGAACGGGAACCTTGTGACAAGGACGTATATCCAGATGAAAAGTTCCGACGAATTTAAATTACACTTCACTCACAGTATGAGCAATCCAAGCGTGGAACAGACACTAACAACCGAAGAACTCGTTGCATCATACGGATTTAACAAAGAGGAGGAATCACAACATGGAAAATAACCAGGAAGAAATCATTGAAACAGAAAACACACTTAGAGAAGAAGAGTGGAAGGTCATTCAGGGATTATACAACGACGCATTTAAGGAGCTGGTAGAACGATGAAGAAATTATCAAAAGAACTCGCTTTTGTGATTAACCAACGGATGATTGCCGATTACTCACCGGGTGAAATGGTCGGAGTGAAAGAGATGGGATTGTTAGAGAGTGCCATTGAACGCCCGTTCCAGACGATGTTTGGTGACCCGCTCTATCCTAATGTGTTTGATAAGGCAACGGCATTGTTTGAGTCGATTGCAAAGAACCATGTCTTTTTCAATGGGAATAAACGGACAGCTCTTGGTTGTGTGATGTATTTCTTGTATATCAACGACCAGAAGTGCGTCCTACCTGCAGATGTAGCGGCAGACCTCGTCGTAGACTTTGTCACAAAGAAGAAGTCGTTTGCGGATGTGGTTGAGCTGTTGAAAAAGAATAGTGTATATGTAGGAAACTAAAAAGAGACCTTTATAATAGGTCTCTTTCTACTAGCATTTAGTTTTCATTTAAACTGTTTTGGATTTTCTTTACTTCTTCAATCGAAATCTTCGCATACTCAGCCACTTTTTCCAATGGAAGACCATCTGAAAGAAGAGTCTCAACAAACTCCCTGGTCTTTATCTCCATACCTTCTTGTTTGGCACCTTCATGATTGCTTAACTCATCTCGAATTTGCTTTTCCCTTAATTCATATAAACGTCGTGTCTCAGGGTCTGAGCTTAATCGAATCAATTTTTCATCTGCTTGTTTAATTACGTTATCCATCATGATTATCTCCTCCAATATATTGGAACTTCCATCTTCTACTAGGAACAATAGCCAGCATAAAAAAACATTTCACATTTTCAATATCTTCCTGGCTCAGACCGGTTACTTCAGCGATTTCGTCAGCAGACATTCCTCTATCAAGTAATCGCTTGGCAATATCCATTGCTTTTTGATATTCGCCTTCCTCTTTAGCTCCGCCCATTCGGGTCAACTCATCCCGAATTTGCTTTTCCCTTAATTCATATAAACGTCGTGTTTCAGGGTCTAAATTGTTTTCTTTCGCCACAGTAATTTCCTCCTATACCTTCAAACTCTACTCTCTAACAAAACAATAACTCACCACAAAAATAAATCCAAATTTCAACCGGAGGTGTTCACTATGAACAACAAATGTAAATCGACTCCTATTTTCATTCTATCAACGGGGGAGAATCACAGTGTAAACCGTTTAGTTACAATAGATGTCAAAGCGGTCGCAAGCATGTATGCGAAAATCGTTGAGAATGGCGATTTTCATTATATGACGCATACACCATATGTAGAGATATGGATAGACGGAGAGCTAAAAGAGGTCTTCCATGAGCCTGAACGTGATAAGGAAAAGCTTTGGAAGCACCTCAGCAAGAAGTCGAGAACTTTAAGCTGAAAAGAAGCCATGCCTATGTGATAAGAATACTCTTTAACGAGTAGAATAAATGGTCAATTAAAAATAGGTATTGAACCAATTTATTTCAAAGGAGATTGATTATCATGGCAATGTATTTCAGAGAGCATCGAGGTTCATTTGAAGCAAGTATGGAAACGATTCGTGAAATTCAGAGTGTGACGGAACTAGGTAACGTTACCGTGAAAGACTACGGTTTTGATAAACGATTAAACAGTCCATCAAAACTAGTCTTAAAAGACGGCATGCCGATTGGATACATCACGGAAAAGGATAAAGTCGTAAAAAAACGCTAAAAGGGAGACGATTCACAATGAAAAAAGCGGATTATCTGAAAATGGGTTACACACCACTGGATTCAACGGATGAAGAATCTATGGATACGCTGGTCAAAGTATTTGACAACGGCAATGGATGGATTGTTCAGTTCAATGAAGAAGTTCAGGATGATGAAGTTGGAAAGGTCTACTTGAAAGCTGACCAATTACAAACTCTACTCAATCTGCAAAAATAAAAGAGACCTCTAAAGGGGTCTTTTTTGTTTTCATCTTTGTCATTCAAATCGGTTGACCAATCGAAAATCTACCTTATAATAAGACCTATATAAAGCATGCATTGATGAGGAAGAGTACGGATAAGTGTACATTTCAGAGAGGGAAGACGATGGTGTGAGTCTTTCTATGTGATACTATCCGGAATGTCGCCTCGGAGCATTCATTCTGAACCATTTGTAAGTAAGAATGAACGGAGATTCCGTTATCCAATGAAGTCATCACCTGAGAACAGGTTTCTTTGGTGTTGAAAATAAAGGTGGTACCACGATAAGCCCTCTCGTCCTTTTCGATGAGAGGGCTTTTTGTATTTAAAAAGAAAGGATGATAATTATGCCGAGGAAAGAAATGGCATCAACCTATGACCCGCATTTAATCCAAGAAGGACGTTATGAATGGTGGGTAGAGAAAGGATACTTCAAAGCAGACGCTACCTCTGAAAAAGAGCCTTACTCCATTTTGATTCCCCCGCCCAATGTAACCGGTCGCTTACACTTAGGACATGCATGGGATACGACGATTCAAGACATTTTGACCCGTATGAAGCGAATGCAGGGCTATGATGTTCTTTGGTTGCCCGGGAGTGACCATGCTGGAATTGCGACACAGACGAAAGTTGAAGGTAAATTGAAAGAGGAGGGCGTCTCCCGTTATCATTTAGGCAGAGAAGCCTTTCTAAAAGTGACATGGAAATGGGCTGAAGAGTATAAAAAACAAATTCGTGAACAGTGGTCGAAGTTGGGATTGGGACTTGATTACTCAAGGGAACGGTTCACCCTGGATGAAGGACTTTCGAAAGCCGTTCGGAAAGTATTTGTTGACCTTTACGAAAAAGGGTTGATTTATCGTGGGGAGTACATCATCAACTGGGACACCGTTGCCAAGACCGCACTTTCTGACATTGAAGTCATCCATGAAGAAGTGAAGGGAGCTCTCTACCACATTCGTTATCCCCTTTCTGATGGAACTGGCTTCATTGAGGTCGCAACAACACGACCAGAAACGTTATTTGGGGACAAAGCGATTGCTGTCCATCCCGAAGATGAACGCTATGCCTCCTTTATCGGGAAGCAAGTGACGATTCCGATGACGGACTATAAAATCCCGGTCATTGCAGATGAATATGTAGAGAAAGAGTTTGGTTCAGGGGCAGTCAAAATCACACCAGCACACGACCCGAATGATTTTGAGGTTGGGATGCGTCATAAGCTTACGCCACTGATTGTCATGAATGAAGATGGAACGATGAACCAACACGCTGGTCAATATAAAGGGCTTGACCGATTTGAATGCCGTAAGAAGCTGAAAGAAGACTTGGAGCGGGATGGATTACTAGTAAAGGTCGAAGAGCACCTTCATTCTGTAGGGCATTCAGAACGAAATGGCAGTATCGTGGAACCATATCTCTCGAAGCAATGGTTTGTTAAAATGGATTCTCTTGCGGCGAAGGCGGTTGACGCTCAGCAGTCGGAGAATAAGGTTGAATTCACACCTGCTCGATTTGAGAACACGTATCTTCGTTGGATGGAAAACATTCGTGACTGGTGTATCAGTCGTCAATTATGGTGGGGACATCAGATTCCTGCCTGGTATCATATCGAAACAGGAGAGGTGTATGTAGGAGAATCTGCTCCATCCGACAAGGAGAACTGGAGACAGGATGAGGACGTTCTTGATACATGGTTCAGTTCCGCATTGTGGGCATTCTCTACGTTAGGTTTCCCTGATAAAACAAACCCTGATTATCTTCGTTATTACCCTAATAGCGTTCTTGTAACAGGGTACGATATCATCTTTTTCTGGGTTTCTCGAATGATTTTTCAGGGATTGGAATTTACGGAAAAAACACCGTTTAAAAACGTTGTCATTCATGGACTTGTACGGGATGAGCAGGGGAGGAAAATGAGTAAATCATTAGGGAATGGCATTGACCCAATGGATATCATTGCGGAATATGGGGCAGATGCTCTCCGATACACGCTATCTACCGGGACATCACCGGGGAATGACTTAAAGTTGAGCATGGACAAAGTGATTGCAAGCAGAAACTTTGCGAACAAGGTATGGAATGCTTCTCGCTTTGCGATGCCATACATTCATGACGTGAAAAACCCTGAATTAGACCTTCACAGCATTCATCACATCCAGGACAAATGGATTTTACACCGACTCAACCAAACCATCACATCCGTTACATCCTTGATGGAGAAGTATGAGCTAGGGGAAGCGGGGAAACGTATCAATCAGTTTATTTGGGAGGACTTTTGCGATTGGTATGTAGAACTGTCCAAAATTACGCTCTTCGGTGAAAACGAAGAAGAAAAAGAGACCACAAAGCAAATTTTACTTCATGTATTGAAGGAATCGCTGAAGCTATTGCATCCATTTATGCCATTTATTACAGAGGAGATATGGCAGAGTCTCCCGCACGTTGAAGAATCCATTGTCATCGCTCCATGGGGTTCTGTGGATGGACGCTTTGAGGATGCAGAAGCGGAAGAAGAGATGCAACGTCTCGTGGAAGTGGTTACAGCAGTACGTAACATCCGGGCAGAAGTAAATGCTCCGATGAGCAAGAAAATATCCCTGTATCTACTTGCGAAGAATGACGGTTTCAAAGCATCCTTTGAAAAGGGAAGGGAAGTTGTCAAATCTTTAGCAGGAGCTAATGAGGTTGTGGTAGAAACTTCATTGGATAAACCAGAAGATACGATGACTGCGGTTGTCAGCGGGGCTGAGCTCTTTATCCCGATGGATTCACTGGTTGACTATAAAGATGAGTTGAAACGACTGGAGAATGAGTGGGAAAAGATGAACAAGGAAGTCCTATTCGTGGAAAACAAACTTTCGAATGAATCCTTTGTGTCCCGTGCACCTCAAAAAATAGTCGATGAGCATAAAAAGAAGCTGGATGACTACACGGAAAAACGAACGTCTTTAGAAACGAGAATCCAGGAAATCCGCCAGCTTTTAAAATAAATCAAAGTAAAAGAGACCTCAAATGGGGTCTTTTTTGCTTTAAATAAACGAATGAAGACACGTATTGACAATGGTTAAACAACTTCACGTAATGACAAGTATTTCCTTTTCGTATACTAATTAAAACAAAAAAGGAGGGGATAGCGTGTTAAAAATGATTTTACTTAGCATTGTGTTTATTGTTGCATCCAATCGGATTCATAGAAGGGTTATCGGACTGAGTTGTCTACCTTCAACTCCGCCAACAATCAAGAGGGAAACTCATCTTATGTGGATATTGTTTTATCTTGTGGTGATGATAGTAGCAGTTTGCATTAGTGGGCTTTCGATTCTCCAAATAGTTGGAGCATTCGTTATGTCACTCATCTTCTGGATAATACTTTATCTTTTTTTAGTCGTAGAGGCATATATATTTTACAGAGGAGACCTTTAATGGTCTTTTTGTTTTTAGATTCCGTTCGCCAGATTCTAGCTGAAACTTAAATCAGTTTCTACGATAGAATAAACCTCATCAAGTCGCTTATTATCTAAAAAATGAAAAGTGGGAAATAGGATGCCTAAAAACTGAATTGAAATCTATGTAGAAATCGTTACTTTTCGGAATAGTTTGACCTGAGAATAAGAGAGGTGGTATAATATACCTGAAACCAACACACAACTGAATAAAAGAACGGAGCTGACATCGTGAAAAAGAAAAATGTCACAGAGCGGAATCTTCTTAAGACCTGGGAGCATTTAGACCAAGCATGTGGAAACCTGGAGCATGCCGTGGAAATCATCCAAGACATTGAGGATTTGCCTAGTCACATAAAAGAAAAAGCAAAACAAATTGATTTTTCGCCTGTGACAGAATTAAAAGACGATATTGAACATGAATTAATCAGACAAACCGGAAACGAAGAACTCATTGAAATACTAAATGAAGATGGTGAATGTGATGACTGAAGTAAAAGAACCAAATTTAGTTGAAATCATGGTAATTGCGGATATCAAAAACATCCTAAAAGCCTGCGATGAAGATGCAGAACGAGATTTTTTATCCGAGTTTGGAGCCTATCGAAAAGAAATCGTTTATCAAAAAGAAGCCATTGATGCTGACCGTTTTGATGAATTGTGCCAAATGGTTTTAGATGATTTGAATCATGAGGATGAAACACATGAAAAAGACAGCTGATTTTTTAAAAGAGAATCTCCCTTTTATCAAAATTCGTAAAAACCATGCCATTATTACATCCCAAGCTCAAGAATACCACGTACCAAGTAATACATATCCCGTCGCTAACAAGCCGACGCTACGATTTTTTAGTTATGCTGATACCGAGCAATTAGATAGAGACTCGAAACTTGCCCATCTTTACGACCAATTAGAATTCAAAGTCGGTTTTTGCTATCAAAATACAGAAAACTTCGCTGAGCTTCTCCGAAAGCATAACATGAATCACTTTAAGACGTATACCGGTTGGATTGTGAACGGAGGTTTACCGGTTCATCATTGCTGGATGGTTTGGAAAGACAAACACGTTATAGACCCAGGAATATCGTTGGTCGATAATTTGTATTTAATCGAAGCCCAGAAGCGTCAAATGGAATACGGTGATAAACCGGTTCCGATGGATGAAATGCGACAGCTGTTCATCCAAATACACAAAGAACATGAACACAAGGCAAATTCAGAGATTCGCACATTTGGTCAGGTCGCCCCTTTCACGTTCTACATCGGAACAGAAACAACACCTATGCAAGGGCGAAAAATCTTTAATGAACTAATGGATAAAATGCCTAACCACCCTTCTTACGCCAATAGCGGTATGAATGGTCGTGGCGAATCCACCCTGCAAAAAATGTTGAGAGAGCAATCATAATCATTATTCTAGTATAATTATGTCGAAAAACGTCATTTTCGGAATATTTTGTAAACTTTTAGAATGAGTGGTGAATCTGTATGAAAGACTTTATGGCTCATTCGTTGGAAGAAAAAATACGGAAACGTCTATCCCTCCTTCCCGAATTTGTTGCCGATTACATCTATCGTTTAGAAAACATCAAAGAAGTGCAAACACTCTTTGAATACACCAAAGACCTGCAACTGTTCTTGGAGTTTCTTCATCAGCATGACCGCTTCCCCTCTTCTTCTCCGGGTTCTATTACCCTTGAACAGCTGGGGTTGGTCACAGAACGTGATGTCCTCGACTTCTTGCAGTATCTGAAGTCTTATGAAAAAACATACCTATCGACTAAAGGTAAATTGCTAACAAAAAAATATCGAAATAATGATTCTGGTCGCTCCAGGAAGCTCGCTACTCTTCACCGCTTCTTTTCTGATTTGGAGCGTCGCAAAATGATTCAACTCGACCCTTCTAAACATTTAGACATCAAGGTGAATAAGAAAGCCAAAATAAAGAACCGGCTCTCTTCCGAACAAATCGAACGCTTCTTTTCTGTTATCAATGAAGACATCAATACGATTACATCTATGGAGAAAGCTTTTCATGAGAAAGTAAAATATCGTGATAGCATTATCGTGCTCGTCCTCGCCTTTACTGGTATTCGTATCAGTGAATGTGTTCAATTGGATATTCAGGATGTTCACTTAGGGAAAGATATGAACTATTTAATAGTCGTCAGAAAAGGCGGAGACGAAGAAGTCATCCCTCTTCCCGACCATGTGGCAATCGAGCTCGAAAAATACATTGAATTTAGAAAGGGTCTAATGGCGTTGCCTGACAAACGACATCAGGATGCTCTCTTCCTCTCTCTTCAGAAAAAACGAATTCATGATAAAACGGTTCGTCAATTATTGGATAAATACCAGCAACGTAGTGGAATTGACATTAAAATAACGCCTCACGTCTTTCGCCGGACATTTGGAACCAATCATTATAATCAGTTCCAGGACATGTATCTAACCGCACAAGTGCTAGGACATTCCTCTGCTGAAACGACTCGTAAGTTCTATGCTGACCCTGATTCTGAACGAGTTGCACGCTCGATGAGAGAATTTAAATATGGTGGAACGAATTGAAAGAAGGAGATTCCTTCTTTCTTTTATTTTTCACGGGTTACACCACTACAATACAATAAACGAGAAATTAGGTATTTGTCTCGAATTTATTTCAAAGGGGAATGGATATGTATTCAAACGTAACGTACAAGGACTCAGACGCCATCCTGGATAAACTGTTGGAATTTGATTATCATTGCATCCAGAAACAGTTAACCGGAAAGATTGTCATTTTAGGCGGTTCAGGCATTCTTCTTTTCATGGAAGCCATGAATGATGAATTTCGACCAACTCGGGATATTGATGTCAACATCCTTTCTGCTTCTGATTTGGTTGGATTCCGAAATATGTTGATTTCAAATGGAATTGATATCGTGGGTGGAGTAAGCGAGCTTCCGCCTCAAGAAGATTATATCGTGGGAGAAAATCTTCACCGCATTGACTCCGATTTTGAAGCAATCGAAGTTTATGTACCATCTATCGAAATGCTTGCCTGTACAAAGTTGTTTAGCAAGAGGTCAAAGGATTATGATGATTTGACACAATCGAACCTTTTGAACCGATGCGATAAAGAAAAACTAATCGAAATGGTGGAAGAGTATAAGCTCTATATGCTGAATCCCAATGATACCGCAATAAATGTGCACGAATTGCTTCACTTTTTCGAGCTTCGGGGTATATAATGGTATATATAGACTTATACTTAACGTAAAGGAGGCGATATGAATGGCGAATCAAGTAACGTATCGTGAATATGTACAAGAGTTAGCAAAAGAACTTCAATACCATTCGAATGGCGGAACGAACTACCGTAGAAAAACAGCTGAGCTCGCCCTGATGGTGGCAGAGTCTACGCTTAACCCGTATTTATTCTGGGAACGTGAACTGGTTTCTCAAGAGCTGTTCAAACGTCTTCCTGGATTAGATACAGACCGATACAATGACGTCTCAAAAATGTTGTCCGTCGTCGTGCGTGACCTCCACAATAAGAAGAATCGCACACAAGATGTTCAACAATATGTTGAGATGAAAAGAAAAAAACGAAAACCATTGGCTTTCGTTTAATCTTTCAAAGCTTAATCCT